>CAYZGY010000050.1:0-17844 GCA_964478085.1 uncultured Planctomycetia bacterium | reverse complement strand
CCACGCAGCGAGGTGGCCGACGAGAGGCGGCACGTCCATCGCTCGCAACTCGTCCTCCGCGACGGAGAAAGCCATGATCGGGCAGTCAGCGGACGTCAGACCCTGGTTGGCGAACTCCTTGTAGAACGGCACGTTGCTGTCGCCGTTGATGGTCGACATCACGCAGGCGCCGCTGCCGGCTGCGAACTTTTTGATCTTGCCGACAATCGTCTGGTAGTCCTGGTGGTGGAACGGCGTGTACTCCTCGGCGATGTTCTCCTCCGGCACACCCTTCGAAAGAAGGAAGGCCTTGAGGACCTTGTTCGCCGTTCGTGGGAAGACGTAGTCCGTGCCGAGCAGATAGAACTTCTTGTAGCCCTCTTTCATCATGTACTCAGCAGCGGGGACGAGCTGCTGATTCGGAGAGGCACCCGTGTAGAAGACGTTGAGCGACTGCTCCTCGCCTTCGTACTGAACGGGATAGAAGAGGAGCTGGTTGTACTCTTCAAACGTGGGGAGGCAGGACTTTCGACTCACGGACGTCCAACAGCCGAACGTCACCGCGACTTTGTGCTGAGTGATCAGCTCCTTGGCCTTCTCGTTGAACAGCGGCCAGTCACTCGCAGGATCGACGACGACGGGCTCGATCTTCTTTCCAAGCACGCCACCGGCCGCGTTGATCTCCTCTACGGCCATCTCGACGACGTCTTTCAGCGAAGTCTCGGAGATTGCCATCGTTCCCGTCAGGGAGTGAAGCACGCCGATCTTGACGGTCTCCCCGTCTCCCGACTCACTTCCTCTTCCACACCCCCAGAGGGCGAAGGATGTGGCGAGCAAAACGACCCAAAGCGTTCTCTTGGTCATATTTCGTGCCTTTCGTGTTTCGCTATCTCGATTGCGGTTCACCGGCCCGAGAACGAGAGCTCCCGGGCCGAGTCTCTTTGTCGATCAGAACTGGAGCTGTGCACCGATCAGGAACTGATCAACGGACGGGGTGCTGGGGCCCGCGTCGCGCATCTGATACGCGAACGTGATCTTTGCGTTGTGGCCGTTCATCAAGAAGTGGATTCCGAAGTCGTGCCCCTCACCTGTCGTACCAGCGACATTCACGTCACGGCGGTAATTGAGATGTCGGTAGTAGGGCTGAAAGTGACCCTCGAGAACACCACAGTCGATTCCTGTCGGGATCAGGTACGCGATCGTGACGAACCAGCTCTCACCCTGACGCGTCAGCGGCGTAAACGTACCTCCCGGGTCGACGAGAAACGCGTCGTTGTCGTCGAAGTTGTAGTACGCCGCATCGACGGTGATAACACCGTCCGTCAGGCCGCCGACACCTTCGCCGACGACGTCTGCGGTGAGCTTCTTCTCGAACAGGAAGTCGAGACTGAAACCCGTGAAGTTCTTCTCGTCGCCAAGAACACCCACCGCGTCCTCCTGGTGCATGAACGCCGCGCCAAGAGCGAGGATGTCCTTCTCGCCGTAGTAGGTGTTGGAGTTGTAGTAACCGGGCTCCTCGTCCAAGAAGTTCACGACGGCTCGACCGGTAAACATGATGTTGTCGTCGTCGTTCGGGTCGCCAGCACCGCGACCGGTCGCACCTTCGAAGATTCCGAGCTGCCACTTGAACTGAGCGACGTCGAGCTTCTCTTTGCTCAGTTGTCCCCAGATCGCGGCACCGTCGTCTCTCCCTTGAAAGATGTTGGGATAACCGAACTGAACGTACGGGAAGTCCCAGACGTTGGTGTAGAACGGACCGCTGAGGTTGGAGCGATCGCTCGGAGGGAGGAATCGACCGAACCAGATGTTGAACTCGTCGCACGGCTCGATCTTTCCGACCACGTCGAGAACACGGATATTGCCTGCCTCCTCGAAGCCGGTGGCGGTGTTCTCGAAGCCCTGAGCGTTTCCGAGGTCGGTATTGAACTCGAAGCCGAACCAATCGAAGGCCCTCGCGCCCATGTAGAGTCTCAGGTTGTCGAGATTGAAGTCCTCCGTCCAATTGTCTCCGTCGGCCGCACGCTCGGTGAGGCGAAGGCTGGTACGAAAGCCCGCACCGAGCTTCACCTTGACCTTCTCGCTGAGCTTGACCTCGAAGAGGTCCGAGACCTTCATGAGATCCAGACCGCCTGCACTTTCGGCTTGCGACGTTCCCGCTTCTGCTCCTGTTGGTGTGACGGGATCATCCTGTGCTCGTAAGGAGAGACTCGGAGTAAGAACCAGCAGCCCCATCAATACTGACACCGCAGCGAATGAGCGTTGATTGAGATTCAAGACGCACCTCTCTTTCGTGACACGCACTCTGGGTGAGTCGCTACGTAGCGACGAAATGAACGACTTAACGGAACTCGCCCGATTCGATCCCGGGGAATCGGAGCATTGGCACTCTCGGCGATTCGGATCCAGAAGCGACCAAGAGTCGATGTAATCGTGGAAGGGTAACAGGAAGTCGTTGCGTAAAGCAACGCGTGTGCCAATCTTGTCGGCCGAACGTGCCGTTCCTTCGAGATGCTCGCGTATTCCAACGACCACGAGGGTTTCCGGAGTTCGTCCGAGTACGAGGCTTGCTGCGATGCGGAAACGGATCGTGTGGAATCTGCACTAAGTCAGAGCATCGCGAGACCTCGATGACAGCACCACGCACAATAAGCGTGAGAAGCGGCCGGCACGCCAAAAGAGGCCGACAAAAACGTCGCATCCCGGCGAGCGCTTGGCGTGCTGAGTTCGCTGCGGATGGAGTCCGGCGTTCAGTTGACAGCGAACGGAAGGGTTGTCAGGATCACTCGAGGCTCACTCACGCCATGGCGATTACGAGGGGGACATGGACAGTTTCTCGGCATGACACACACATGGGACGCCTGGCAACTGGCGGACTCCGCTTTTCCTTCGGGCGGATTCGCTCACTCGATGGGACTCGAATCGGCGTGGCGACACGGTCTCGTCAATTCGGAAAGCGAGTTTCGATCGTTCATCGACGCTGCCCTTTCGCAGTTCGGGCATGGACAGCTTCCGTTCGTCATGGCGGTCCGGAACGAACCTGAGCAGTTTTTCGAGATGGATCGTCTTCTCGACGCAACGCTTTCCAATCACGTCGCGAACGCTGCAAGTCGCACGCAAGGAAGATCGCTGCTGAGAGCTGCTCGCGAAGTTTACGAGTCGACGGAGTTGAGCGAGCTCGCGACCAACGTGACCGAGTCGAATGCTGCTGCACACATGGCGACGTGCTTCGGATACGTTGCCGCCGTCATCGATCTCGACGTCGAGGTCACTGCGAGGCTCACCGTTTTCCTGACGCTTCGCGATCTCGTCTCGAGCGCTGTGCGGCTCGGCGTAGTCGGCCCGCTCCGAGGTCAAGTCATTCAACGAGAGGCGAATCCTCGTGCGGAGGAGGTCGCGGCTCTCTGCGCTCGCATCCCCGTAGACGAAGCGACTCAGACCGCGCCTCTCTTGGAGATTCTCCAGACTCGTCACGACACCCTGTACTCCCGCTTGTTCCGAAGCTGAACTTCGACGCGTTTTCGAAGCGCGCATCTCGACAAAACAGGAAGACTCTTCGATGTCCGGTGGAGCTGATTCTCACGAACACTCGCACAGCCATGATCATGATCACGGCCACTCTCACGAGCACTTCGACCATCCCGGTCACTTCGAAGAACGAACCCCACCGATCGACCGACGAGACTTCGGCCTTCGAGCGTTCACGGTCGGAATCGGAGGTCCGGTGGGGAGCGGGAAGACAGCCCTGGTCTTGGCCTTGTGCCGCGCGCTGGCAAACCGCGTCTCGCTCGCCCTCGTCACGAACGACATCTTCACGCGCGAAGACGCCGAGTTCCTCCAGCGTCACGAAGCGCTCTCGCCGGAGCGCATCGATGCGGTAGAGACCGGCGGCTGTCCTCATGCCGCGATCCGTGAAGACATAACGCCGAATCTCGTCGCGTTGGAGCAGCTGACGGCGAAATGTAATCCGGAGCTGCTCCTCTGCGAGTCCGGTGGTGACAACCTTGCCGCTCACTTCAGTCGAGAGCTGGCGGACTACACGATCTACGTCATCGACGTATCGGGTGGTGACAAGATTCCGCGAAAGGGAGGACCCGGAATCACGCAGGCCGACCTGCTGGTCATCAACAAGACCGATATCGCCGAAGCTGTCGGGTCAGACCTCGGAGTCATGAAACGGGACAGCCTCAAGATGCGAGGCGACGGCCCATTCGTGTTCGCTCAGGTAAAACACGGCGAAGGTGTCGACGTGATCGTCGAGCACGTACTCAAGGCGTGGAAGGCGTCGGCGGCCGAGTAAACAGGAGAGAACGAAAGATCCTCACCTCCGGCTCGCCGGCTTGACCTGGACCTCCGCAATCTTTCCCCGCACCCGCTTGCCCTGCTTCTGAAGGAATTGGAGTGACCTGCCGATCTACCTGATCGGAAGTTGCCCGGTGAAAGCTCGCAAACGCGTCGATCGCGGAGCCGGACTGCATGAAGACTCTCGACGTCAACGGCGATCAGAAGACGGATGTGTCGGATCCGATCCACTTGCTCAACTATCAGTTCCGCGGCGGCTCCGCTCCTCCAGCTCCGTTTCCGTCCTGCGGTATCGACGAAGAGCAATTGAGCTCGGAGATCGAATGCCGGGGCGACTGGCCGTGTGACGTGTAGCCCGAACGCCGACTCCGGGGATGGAATCCGAGAGTCAAGTTCGTGGGGCCGTCCGAATGCGAGTCTGTCTCGTACGACCACCCACGAAAAAAGGCGGTGTAGACGCCAGAAACAGCTGCAGAGCTCCCAGATCGACCGCGCGAATTCGATGCATGGGATCACTTTCCTCCGCGCGTCGGACACGACCAGCACCGTCCTCCCGTCAGTCGCGAACCTGTCGTCCGTGATGTGTGCTGAGACGGCTTCTCCACGGCGTATCGCGCCGTTAAGTCGCTTTGAGCCGAATCGTGATCGGCAACTCGGACGACTCGAGTGGGTCGGTTGAGTCAGGCCCTGTGGTTCCCGACGATATCAGACTGCTCCCTTCGAGGCGGAAGACCTCCAGCCGCCAAGGATCGCGCTCGAGGCTCCAGACTTCCTTCGTTCCGATGGCTTCGTAGAACAAAAGCTTCTCTCGAGGCCGGTCTCCCCGACTGACGACCTCGACCGCGAGGTCGGGGCCCATGAACCAGTGCGAACCACAGTCCTTCGCGACCGTTCCCGAGCGAAAAACCGCAACATCCGGGACACGATAGTTCGTAGTCCAGGACTCTTCACGATCGCTCACGTTCACGCCCGCGTAGACCTTATCGGGGCTGTCCCACCCAACCACCATTTGAAAGACCGCGGCGAGCCTCGACACGATCTCCTGCTGCTCGTCGTTCGGCATCGGTGGCATGTCGTAAATCCCCTCCCAAACCTCGTCAAAGCGATCTGCCCCAGAAGCCTTGCGCTCCTCGCGCAATCTTTGTTCGAGAACACTATCAGTTACGAGTGTCGCCATGGCCTTATCCGATGTCGCGTGGCTGCGAATCCACTGAATACACTCTATGGGTCCGATCGGCTCCCCGCCACAATCTCCGCGACGTCCTCGACGACGATGTCACTCTCTTTCGCCGCGGCTGCGTCGCGCATCATCGTCATGCAGAAGGGGCATCCGACGGCGACCTTCTTCGCTCCCGTCGACTCGAGCTGGCGGAAGCGCTCTTCGTTGACGCGCGTTCCGATGTCCTCTTCCATCCACATGCGCCCGCCACCCGCTCCGCAGCAGAAGCCTTTGTCCTTCGACTGCTCGTGATCGCGGACTTCGGCGCCGCTCGCTTCGAGAACTCGTCGAGGCTCATCGACGACGCCGTTGTGGCGGCCGAGGTAGCAGGGGTCGTGGAAGGTGATCGCCTGCGTCGTCTCGAGCTTCGGAACCTCGACGCGGCCCGCGGCGATGAGCTCCTCGATGTATTTCGTGTGGTGGACAACCTCGTAAGTTCCGCCGAGGTCGGGATACTCGTTCCCGAGCGAGTTCATGCAGTGCGGGCACGTCGTGACGATGCGACGGACCTCTGCCGCGTTGAGCATCTCGACGTTCTCCTGCGCGACCTCGAGGTACGTGAACTCGTCGCCGAGTCGACGCGCGGGATCGCCCGTGCACTTCTCGGCCTTACCGAGCACGGCGAACTTCACCTCAGCCGCGCGGAGAATCTTCACCATCGCACGCGTCACCTTCTGCGCACGTCGGTCGTAGCTTCCCGCGCAGCCGATCCAGAAGAGCACCTCGGGCTCCGGCTCTCTGTCGATCGTCGGAACGTCGAGCCCCTCGGCCCACTCCATGCGATCTTCCTGTGGCATGCCCCACGGATTGCCGCTCGCGGCGACGGAACGCAGCGCCGTCTGCTCGCTGCCGCGAATCTCTCCTTCGCCGACGAGGTGACGACGCAGGTCGACGATCGCGCCGAGCTGATCGATGTGCACCGGGCATTCCGTCACGCACGCGCCACAACTCGTACACGACCAGAGCACGTCCGCGCTGATCTCGTCACCGTCGAGAGAAATCTCTGCCGGATCGACGTCGGGGTCTCCCGCTGCAAAGAAGCTCGCCGCGATGTCGCCGACGACCTTCATCGGGGAAAGCGGCTTGGCCGTCGTATGCGCCGGGCAGACGGATTGGCAGCGCGCGCATTCCGTGCACGCGTCGAAGCTTCGAAGCTGGGACCGCGTGAAATCGACGGGCGACGAGACACCGTACTTGCCGGTCTCCTCGACCTCCTCCAACGAAACCCCTCGGTACTTCCCGGTCGTTCCTGCCGGTCGCTCTTCATCGAGCGAGACGTGCAGTGGCGCGAAAAAGATGTGCCTCAGCTTGCAGTACGGGATCATCGCGATGAACGCCATCGAGAGGATCATGTGCCCGAGCCAAAGGACGAGGTGCAGGACGGAGATCGCCGAGTCCGAGAGGGACGAGAACCCGAGCGCGAGCGTCCAGCCGACGAACGACCAGGTCTCGAAGTCGTTCGTCTCCATTCCTCCATTCGCTCCGGCGATGCGCAGTCCCTCGACGACGAACCCCGTAACGCCGATGACCAGGAACAGCCAGAGGATCGCCGAGTCGACTCTCCGCTTGAGCGGGCGGAACCGCGGGTCGGATCGCCTGCGAATCATCGCGAGCACGAGGCCGAAGAGAAAGGCGAGGCCGAAGACTTCGAGCGCGAACGAGACGGCGAGGTAAAACGCCCCCGTGAATATCAAGTGCTCTCGCCCGAGCAGCTTCGATCCGTACTCCTCGACCGCGACGATGCAGGTCCCGATGAAAAGAACGATGAATCCCCAAAAGAGACACGCGTGACTCAGCCCGCCACTGCGCGAACGCCAGAGCTTCAATTGCAGGACGACATGACGCCAGAAGCGACGGGCGATGTCTCGGGGCTTCGGTGAGTACGAGCTCGGTCGCCCCTTCTTCCAGTTTCTGGCTCTTTCGAAGAGACCGTACACGCAGACGAACGCCGCCAGCACGAACGAGACGTACATCAACGCCTGCGCCCAACCCGGTACGTTCCAGAGGATCTCTCGCGTGACGGTCAAGCGCCTGTCAGCTCCGTCGCTTCTCGATCGCCTCGGTCAGCGCCGGCACCGCGTCGAAGAGGTCGGCGACGAGTCCGAGGTCCGCGACGTCGAAGATCGGCGCCTCGGGATCCTTGTTGATCGCGACGATCGTCTTCGAGTTGCGCATACCGGCGAGGTGCTGGATCGAGCCCGAGAGCCCGATCGCCAAGTAAAGCTCCGGTGCGACGATCTTGCCCGTCTGCCCCACTTGGTACTCGTTGGGAAGCCATCCCGCGTCGACGACGGCACGCGTCGCACCGACCGCCGCGCCGAGAGAATCAGCGAGCTTCTCACAGAGCGGAATGCCCTCCTCCGGGCCGCGCGTGCCGCGCCCGACCGAGACGACGGTGTCCGCCTCCTTGAGATCGGGACGCTCGCTCTCGACTTGGTGGAGCGCGAGCGAGCGCTTTCCGAGGGTCGCGGATGCGTCGACGTCGATCGCCGCGTCCTCGACACTCGCTGCGCTGCCGGATCCGTCGGGCACCGCGAACTCCGATGCGCGACACGTCACGAGCACGGTCGGCGCGCGGAGCTCGACGCTCGCGAGCAGATTTCCGACGAAGACGGCGCGAGTGAACTTCGCCGAGTCCGCAGTGATCTCATCGATGGCGAGAACGTCGCTCGCCATCGGCGCGTCGACGAGAGCGGCGAGCCGCGGCAAGAACTCCTTCGACGCAGAGGACGTCGCGGCGACGACGACGCGATAAGCTCCGTCGCCCTTCGCATCGAGAACGGCGCGCACGGCAGTGGCGTAGCCCTCCGCGGTGTACGATGCGATCGCATCACCTGACGCGTGGAAGGCCGTTCGCACACCGAGCGAGCTCACCTCGTCCGAAGACACGGCCGCCGAGGCGTCAGCGCCGAGCAGAAGTACGTCGACACTTCCACCCGTCGACGACGCGATCTCGAGACCGCATCCGACGGCGGAGAGATCCGCCTTGCGCCAGGGTGCGCCGGCGGGACCGACGACGACGAGAACGTCCGACATTGGAGACTCCGTTCCTTCGTATTCTCTTGCGACCGATCCGTTCAGATGAGCTTCCTCTCTGTGAGCGCATCGACGAGCGCGTCGACCGAATCGACACGCACTCCCGCTTCCTTCGGAGGAAGTGCGCGATAGGAGCTCACGAGCGCTTTCGCCTCGCCGACATCACCGAGGTCACCGAGCGGAATCACGTCTTGCGGCTTCTTCTTCGCCTTCATGATTCCGGGGAGCGACGCGTAGCGCGGCTCGTTGAGGCGAAGGTCCGCGGTGATCACCGCAGGCAGCGGAAGCTCGAGATCCTCGAGTCCCGCGTCGACTTCACACGTCACCTGCGCGCGGCTCGCGTCATCGGCGAGCTCGATCTTCGATGCTTGATTCGCCTGCGGCCAGCCGAGCAGGCCTGCTAGCATCGCGGGCACCTGCCCCGCCTCGTCGTCGACGGCGAGCTTTCCCGAGAGCACCGCGTCAGGCGACTCTCGCTCGACGATGCCGCGGAGAGCTTTCGCGATCTGCAAGGCATCGAGCGCGTCGTCGGCTTCGTCCGACCCCGGATCGACGCGGATCGCTCGATCAGCTCCCATCGCGAGCGCGCTGATGAGCTGCTGCGCCGATCGATCGGAGCCGACGGTCACGACGACGATCTCGAAATCGTCCAATGATTGCCCCTGCGCCTCGCGGATACGCAGCGCCTCTTCGACCGCGAGCTCGTCGAAGGGGTTGACCTCCGCCTTGACGTTCTCGAGCTCGAGTGAGGTCCCGTCGTCACTTACGCGAATGCGCGCGTCACGTTGCGGCGTGCGTTTGAGTGTCACCAGCAGTTTCATCGGTTTCGTGTTCTTCGCTTCCGGAAGTCGGTCCGCCCCGCTTCGGGTTCGGGATCCGTCAGTCAATCCTCGTTATTCTATCGGCCGTTCCCTGGTCGGTTCCGAAGACGGTTCCCGCAGCGAGCCCCTGCGCGAACTTTCTCATTCCGAAAGTCCAATCACCACGCTAAGATAGCGCGACTGGGTTCACGGGTCTGGCACATGCGGCCGAGTCAGATCATCCGATAAACAACTTCATTTCTTTGGGAGTCGCTCATGACGACGACGAAGAATCTCGCGCACGTCCTGTGCGTGGGGATCTTGGCGTTTGTGGTGATGGCGTCATCGGTTCACGCTGACATCATCTCTTACTGGACGATGGACGGTCACTTCGAGGATGACATCGCCGACAACGATGGCATCTGGAAGGGGCTCGCCGACCCGATCTTCACCGAGGATCGTGACGGCAACGCCGACTCGGCGATTCTGCTCAACGGCCTCGACGAGTTCATTCAAGTCGCGCAGAGCACCGAGTTGCCGCTCTACCAGCACGAGGCGTTCTCGGTCTCGATGTGGGTCAAGGGTCCGATCCAGCGTGACAAGCGCGTCTGGTCGGAGAGCACGACGCGCAACCGCGGCGCGCTCTACAACCTCGGATCGCACAGTCAGGCGACGAACGGAGCGTTCGACCTCTACGTTCGCCCCGATACCGGAGCGGCGCCGGCCAACCACATTCGGTCCGTCGCCGAGCCCTTCGATGACACGTGGCACCACCTCGCGGTCGTCGATAACAACGGATCCGTCGCTGTCTACGTCGACGGCGTCCGTGACACCGCGGTGATCGGGTACGTTCGTCCCGTCATGGACCTCGACATCACCACGATCGGCGGCATTTTGCGCGTCGCCGACGACGGCAGTGACCACGTCTGCTGCACCTTTCAGGGTGCCATCGACGACGTGCGCATCTACGACCACGCGCTCACCGACGAAGAGGTCGCGGAGCTCTGCCCTCCCGAGCCCTGCCCCGAGGAAGGCGACACGCACTGTGACGATCTCCTCGTCGATGGTCCCGCCGATGGCTCGCCGGGCGAGTACACGATCACGGCACTCGACGCGATCGACGACAGCGGCGACGCGATCAGCTACACGTTCACGATCGACGACGGCCAGGGCGGCGTGACGACGATCGGCCCGCAGGTCGACAACTTCATCATCCGCACGCTCGGCGCTGGCGAGTGGATCGTCAGCGTCACGGTCGACGACGACCCGCTCTGTGACGACGCTGCCGCCGATGCGACTTGCGCCGTGAATATCGATGTCGAGTGCCCCGCAGAAGGCGATACGCGCTGCGACAGCCTCGAGGTCGTCGGACCCGACGGAAACGTCCCCGGCACCTACACGCTCAACGCGCTCGCGACGGACGATTCGCTCGACATCGTCACGTACACATTCCGCGCCCAGAACGGCGACGATCCCGCGATGACGGTCGGCCCGACGCAGAACCCGAGCGCGAGCTTCGTTCTCACCACGGGAACGTGGACTTTCTCGGTCACGGTCGACGACGGCACGCTCTGTGACGACGTGGCCGACACGAACACGTGCACGGTCGCCGACTTCGAAATCGAAGCGCCGAAGCCGATGATGGTCGCGCATTACACGCTCGACGGCTTCATCGAGGACGAGACCGGCAACACCGAGGGCGCGACCATGACGGGAGCCGATCCCGTCTACGTCGACGGCTTCGACGACACCGAGGAAGGCGCGGCGCAATTCAACGGCGTCGACGATCTCATCTCGCTCAACTGGGCCGGTGAGGCGGCCGGTGGCCTCGCGCTCTACGGCAACGAGGCCTACACGGTCGCGATGTGGGTCCGCGGTTGTCCGCAGCCTGACTACCGTGTCTTCTCCGAAGCGTCGACGACGGACAACAACCCGCTCGTCAACATCGGTACACAGAACAATGGCCAGGGCCCAGCGGTCGACCTCTACATTCGCTCGGGCGGTGCGCAGCTCAATCACATCTGGTCGCACCGCGGAGCGTTCGAGGGCTACGACTCGTCGAATGAGGCGCTCTGCCTCGAAGAAGGCGAGTGGCATCACATCTGTTGGGTCGACGACGGCGGCGACGCAGTCCTCTACATCGACGGAGTTCGTGACGGTGCCGACTTCTCGTACGTCAAGCCCGTCATGCCGACCGACACGACGACGATCGGCGGAATCCTCCGCGCGGCGCCGAGCCACTGGTTCAACGGCGCGATCGATGACGTGCGTCTCTACAACTACGCGCTCAGCGCCGAGGACGTCGCCGCGCTCGTCCCGCCGCTCGACAATTGCCCCGCAGACGGTGACACCCACTGCGACGACTTCCTCGTCGAGCCTCCGATCGACGCTCCGAAGGACAACACCGCAGGTACCTGGACCGTCACCGCGCTCGACGCGCTCGACGACTCGGGCGATGAGATCTGGTACACCTTCGTCGCGACGCACGAAGGCGGCGAGGTTTTTCGGCAAGGTCCGCAGCTGGACCCTGTCGCTCAATTCTTGCTCGGCGGTGGCGAGTGGACGATCGATCTCAGTGTCGACGACGTCATCCGCTGTCCCGACGTAGCCGCCGACGCCGAGTGCGGCTCGCAGACGATCACGGTCGTGACACCCGAGCCGATTGAAGTTTCGCGTTGGACGTTCAACGCTCACCTCGACGATACGCTCCCGGCGATGAACCACGGCGAGTTCTCGAATCCGGGCATGACCTACACCCAGAACCGCTTCGGTGACGCCGACAGCGCGGTCAATTTCCGCGGCGACGGCGCAGGCGATTGGGTCCGAGCTCAGCACAACAGCGGCCTGCCGCTCTACCACAATTACGCGTACAGCATCGCGATGTGGGTGCGGGGCGACGGTACGGTCGACAACGTCGACGACCGAGTCTGGTCGGAGAGCACGACGACGAGCAACACCCCGCTCTTCAACATCGGCACGCACTTCCGCGGCACGGGCCCGCAGGTCGACGTCTTTATCCGCGCCAACGGCTCGACGCCGATGGGTCACCGCCTCTCGCAGGGTGCCGCGTTCGACGGCCAGTGGCATCACATCGTCTGGTGTGACGAGAACGGCGACGCTGCGCTCTACATCGACGGTGTCCGCGACGGAACCGACTTCAGCTACACGAAACCCGACCTCCTAAACATGCCGCTCGACATCACGACGATCGGCGGCATCCTGCGTGGCGGCCCCTGCTGCCTCTTCACGGGTGATATCGACGACGTCCGCACGTTCAACTACAAGCTATCCGAAGAGGAAATCACGGAGATCTACAACTCGACGGACGACGAAGGTCCGCGCGAGAACTGCGATGTAGAGGGCGACGAGGACGGCAACGGCCTCTCCGACTGCGAGGACCCGGCTTGTGTGGACCACGCGAGCTGCCTCGAGGAGGACTGCGATACGATCGGTGACGAGGACGGCAACGGCCTCGCCGACTGTGACGATCCGGTATGCATGCCGCTTCCGGCGTGTGACGAAGGTCCGACCTTCGTCCGTGGCGACTCGAACTCGTCCGGCACGATCGACCTCACCGACGGTATCCGCACGCTCAACTTCCTCTTCACGGGAGGTCCGGCGCCGACGTGTATGGACGCGGCGGACGCGAGCGACGACGGCCAGCTCGGTATCAACGACGCGATCCAGGTCTTCAGCTACCTCTTCACCGGAGGTGCTGCGCCGAAGGATCCGGGTCCGACGAACGCCTCCTACCCGGCGAGCGACTGCGGTACCGATCCGTCGGAAGACGGTCTCGATTGCGCCGAGGTCTCGGCGACCTGTTCGCAGTAAGCACGAAACTCGGGAGGCGGTTTCACGGTTCGACCGCAGGCCGCCTCCTATTCTCGAAATCTGAAATAGACGCAGGAAGAAGGAGCCTCTGAATCATGCGAAAGCTATTAGCAACAGCGCTCTTAGCGCTTCTCCTCGCACCCGGGACCGCTTCGGCGGGCCTGGTGGCGGATCTACCGCTCGACGGCCACACCCTTGACATCAGCGTCAACGAAAACAACGGAACGTTCTCCGGCGATGCCGCCGGCCCGACGTTCGTCGCCGGCTTCAACGGCAACCCCAACGGCGCGATCCTCTTCGACGGCATCGACGATCGCGTCGACGTGACCCATGCGGCGGGTCTTCCGCTGACGGATCACCCCGCGTTCACCGTCATGATGTGGGTCAAAGGCGACGGAGTGGCTTTCGACGATCGCCGCGTCTTCTCCGAGGGATCGAGTAGCAACAACACACCGCTCTTCAACCTAGGGACGACTCGTAGTGGCGCTACGGACGGTCCCGAGTTCAACAGCTTCCTGCGCCCCGGCCCCGGTCACCGAAAGGGGACCTTGCCGGTCTTCGACGGCGAGTGGCATCACCTCGCCTGGGTCGACGACGACGGACACGTCGCGCTCTACGTCGACGGCGTGCGCGATACCACGAATTTCAACTACGCCCGCCAGCTCACCGGTCTCGACCGCACGACGATCGGCGGAATCCTGCGAGCCACGGGCTGTTGCTACTTCAACGGCGCCATCGACGAAGTTCGCCTTTACGATCACGCGCTTACCAAGGACGAAGTCCGTAACGTCATCAGGGACGCGACGACGGGCTGCCCCGACGCCGGCGACACGCACTGCGACGGCATCGAGATCATCAGCTCTCCGCTCGGCGGCGGCCCCGGCGCCTACACGCTCGAGGCTAGCGGTACGGACGACGGCGGCGATCCGATCATCTACGAGATCGAGATCCTCGACGCCGACGGCAAGAGCGTCAGCTTCACGCGCGGCGATTCCGCAACGATCGATCTCTTCCTCGACATCGGCTCGCTGACGATCGTCGTCACCGCCGACGACGACCTCGGCTGTCACGACCAAGCCGACGACGCGACGTGCGTGCTCGAGCTCGACGTCACCGCGGCGGACCCGCTCTGCGTCTCGCACTGGGCGCTCGACGGTAACCTCCAGGACAGCAGCCCGCAGGGCAACCACGGTACCTTCTCCGGTGACGCAGCCGGTGAGACCTACGTCGAAGGTTTCGACGGAACTCCGGGTGGCGCCCTCCTCTTCGACGGCGTCGACGACATCGTTCGCTTCTCGCACAACTCGGGACTGCCGATCTACTACAACCCGTCCTACACGGCCACGTTCTGGGTCAAGGGTGACGGCACGAACCAGAACGACCTTCGCATCTTCTCCGAAGGCTCGACGACCAATAACACGCCGCTCCTCAACATCGGCACGCAGCAGGGTGCAGCCGGTGGCGACAAGGTCGTCGCGTTCATCCGCATGAACGGCACGAACGTGGGCCAAGCGGGATCGACTTCGCAACAGGTCGTACTCGACGACGAGTGGCACCACGTCGCTTGGGTCGACGACAACGGTCAGTGCAAGTGGTACATCGACGGCATCCTCGATGGAACGATGCCGAGCTACGCGCGTGATCCTCTCATCGCGATGGACACGACAACCATCGGCGGAATCCTGCGCGGTGCCGCGTCGCACTTCTTCGCCGGCGCGATCGACGAGGTCCGCGTCTACAACTACGCGCTCGACGAAGGCGAGATTCAGGACATGGTGCCCGACGCCGACGACTGCGACGGCGAGTCGGACACGACCTGCGACGGAATCGCGGTCGCTTCGCCTCCGGGACAGATCGCCGGTCTGTGGACCTTCACGGCGACCGGGTCCGATACAGGCGGCGACGAACCGCTCTTCTACACCTTCGAGCTCCTCGATTCCGAGGGTGCGTCCGTCTCGCAAATCGGCCCCACGAACAACGCGAGCGCCGAGTTCAGTCTCGACGTCGGCGATTACACGGTGCGCGTCACGGTCGACGATCGCCTCGACTGCTTCAGCGACGATCCGGACACCTGCGAGACGTCCGTTTCGGCCGGCGACGTGCCGCTGCTCACCTCGGTCTGGGCGCTCGATGGCGACCTCACCGACTCGGGTAACTTCATCGGATCCGAAGACAGCCCGGGCAACGATGGTACGTGGAACGGCGACAACGATCCCGTCTTCGTCCAAGGCTACGACTGTGACGGAGGTGCCATTACGCAGGCCGGTGACGGTCAAGGCAATCCGAACGACGACATGATCGTCGTCAACTCGAACGTCGGACTTCCGCTTTGGAACGCCGGTGCCTTCACGATCTCCGCGTGGGTTCGAGGCGAGCCGCAACCCGACAAGCGCTTCTGGTCCGAAAGCAACCGCAGCGGGAACAACAGAACGCTGTTCAACCTCGGAACGGGCTTCAACCTCGCGAACGGCGCCAAGGTCGATTTCTACCTTCGCGACGACACAGGCAACGCCGCCCACTTCGTCCAGGGACCGGGCAACCACCGCCTCTCGACGCAGGACGCCTTTGACGGCACCTGGCACCACATCTGCTGGGTCGACGACAACGGCGACGTGACGCTCTATGTCGACGGAATCGAGGACGGCACCGACTTCGACTACGTCCGCCCGGCCCAGATGACGATCGACACGACGACGATCGGCGGTATCCTCCGCGCGAACGGCACGTGCTGCGAGTTCGCGGGCGATATCGATCAGGTCCAGGTCTTCAACTTCGTCCTCAGCGCCGAGGACGTCGAAGAGCTCTGCTCGGAGACCGCTCCCTCGTGCTGCCCGCAGGAAGGCGACGACGACTTCGCCGACACGACCTGTGACGGCATCAACGTCCAGCCCGTCGGTGGCGCTCCGCGTCCCTCGATGTTCCAGGCGCAGGCCTTCGGTGCGGATGTGACCGGTGACGACGTCATCTACGTCTTCTCGGCGACCTCGGCCGACCACGACGATATCGTGCTCGCGCCGCAGTCCGAGGACACGGCGATGTTCGATCTCCTTCCCGGCGAGTGGGAAATCTCGGCTTCGGTCGACGACGACCCCGACTGTCCCGACGCTTCTGCTTCGGCGGTCTGCTCGACGACGATCACCGTCTTGCCGCCTTGCCCGACCGAGGGCGACACGCACTGCGACGGTATCGACGTCAGCCTGAACGAAGGCCCCGGCGACTACACGTTCACCGCGAACGCGACGGACGACTCGGGTGACGACATCACGTACACCTTCACGGCTGTCCTCGGCGAGGGCGACCCGATCGTGCAGGGCCCGCAGGCCGAGAACACGGCGACGTTCACGCTCGACGTGGACGGCGTGTGGACGATCTCCGTCTCGGTCGATGACGACGACGACTGCACCGACGTCGCCGACGATGCGACGTGCAGCGTCGACGTGACGATCGAGTCGGGCGTCGGCCCGTTCAACCGTGGTGACTCGAACGGTGACGGAGCTGTCGAGCTCGCAGACGCGATCTACCTCTTCAACTTCCTCTTCCTCGGAGGACCGGAGCCCCGCTGCCGCGCGGCGGCCGACTCCGCGAGCGAAGGTCAGCTCAACCTCACCGGTGGCGTCTACACGCTGTCGTTCCTCTTCCTCGGAGGCTCGGCACCGGCGTCGCCGTTCCCGGAGTGTGGACGCTCGACGGAAGAGTCCGACGTGGCTCTCGGTTGTGAGTCGTACACGGCCTGCGAGTAACGCAGCTCGTCCGGCTGACCTGAAATCAGGTCTCGCACCCCCCAGGGTGATCGTCGAAGATAGGAAACGACCTTCGGCGCCCCCCTGGGGGGTTTTCTGTTGGATTGGAGGTCGACGATGGCCGGATGTCGAGAAAACCCCACGACGCGGCGACCCGCCGCGTGGCTCGATCTCCGCGTCGACCCGGGGGGAACCGGGTCGGCGCTACGCGCGCGGTCATTTTCTGGCGGCGTGCGGTCTGGCGTGGGTTTGGCTGGCCGCGAATGAAAGGGCGACGACGACGGATTTCACCGTACTGGTTTCTCGCTGCGGGCAGCGCGATCGTCGCAGCGGCGGTCTTCCTCGTGTGGATGGTCCCGATCCACCACGCGCGACGGGAAGCGCTCGAAGGGCTCGACACGAGCGCGGGCTCGCCGCTCTGGCGTCTTCCGGTCTACGAGCGAGTCGAGATCCCTGCGGTTCAGGCGCCCGCCAAAGTCTTCGACTTCGACGCGACCGACTTCGTTCTGCCCATCAGCTACAGAGCCGAGCTGCGTGTCTGGGGCCACTTTCGCAGCCCGGATGGGAAGACTTCGGTCGGCCTTCCCGATCTCGTCGCGCTGCGGGTCGGTGACGACCCCGACGAGGATCCGAGAGCTGCGGTCGTCAGGGCGCTCTCCGATCTCGACGACGACCCGCTGGCACTCCGTCGAAGGGTTCTCGAGGCGACGCCAGAGTCTATCTCGAACTCTTACTCGAGGTCCGAGATGCAGCTCGCGCGTCGCCTTCTCGAGCACAAGGCGTCCGAGGTGCAGATCGACTCGGACGACGCGCGCATCTATGTTTGGGAGTCCGGAACCCACGAGGGGATCGCGATCGGCACGGACTCGCTCATGCGTGTCTATTGTCGAATGATCGGAGCGCGCGTCGAGCTCGTCTACGTCGTCTCGGATCGCGGCGG
>CAYZGY010000049.1:16482-18542 GCA_964478085.1 uncultured Planctomycetia bacterium | reverse complement strand
CCCTCGAGTTCTTTTTGATACTTCGAACGCGCTTCGGGCGTCCCCGCGAGGGGCGCCGCGTCCGAGCGGTACCTGACCTCGACGCGTCCGAACATCAGCGTGTCGCCATCGCGAAGGATTCGACCATCCGCGTTCTTCACCTTCCCGCTCGACGCTCGCCGGATTCGCGAAACGTTGCGCGATCCTCCGTCGAAGACTCGCACGCGGTCGCCGTTGCACTCGAGTCGGCATTGCTGCCGCGAGACGCTCGACTCTCGGAGAACTAGGTGGTTCTGGCGGGATCGACCGATCGTCGTCGGACCATCGAGCAGCTCGAAGGCCTGCTCGCCGTCGTCCGTGGAGATGATGAGCGAGTGCAAGGACTCGTCACTCATGAGAGAGACTCCGCGACCGGTGGGAAAAATTGCCTGACGCTCAGGCCGTGCGCCGGAACCGATTTCGGGCGCTGGGAACGTCAGCATGATGGTTTTTTCTACACTTCTTCCAGGCGATCATCAACTTCAATTCCCATCAGAACTTGCGGAATCATCGCCGTTCCACTGACCGATGTACTTCTTCACCGTGCGGCGGTCGAGCCCCGTTCGTCTCGCGACCTCTTCGTAAGTGCTGTAACGACTGTGAAGAAGGGCGCAATACGCCGAGATCAGCTCCTGCGCGTTGAGGTCTCCAGTCTCGATGGCGCGGTGCAGGGTATCTTGGACCGCGTCGCCCGAAACGAGGCCTTCGCCTTCGTAAGATCGCTTGAGAATGAGTCGTCGTGCGCACTGTTCGAGCTCACGAACATTGCCCGGCCAGCCGTAGTCGGGACCGAGGTTCTCGGCGATGCCATCCCGGACGAGGTCGACGACGGCCGGCGACGGCTCGCCGAGAAGCTTCGCGATCATGTGCTCGAGCAGTTGGTCGAGCTCCGAAGGATCCTCCGCGAGACGTTGGCGCAGAGGCGGCATGACGATGACGTCCGAGCAGAGTCGGTAGAAGAAGTCGTCGCGAAAGCCATCCTCTTGGCGAAGCTCGGCGATGGTTCGATTCGTCGCGGCGATGACGCGTCCGCGAAATCGCTTTCGCTCGTAGCTTCCGACGGGCAGGAAGAATCGTTCTTGGAGAACCTGCAGCAGCTTGATCTGAATCGGCGCGGAGACCTCGCCGATCTCATCGAGGAAGATCGATCCGCAGGCCGAGCATCGAGCGAAGACGCCCTGGTGGTCCTCGACGGCTCCCGTGAACGCGCCTTTTTGGTGGCCGAAGAGCTCTGACTCGATCAGCGATTCGGGATACTGCGAGAGGTTGATCGCGACGAAGGCACGCGTGAAGCTCTCGGAGAACCGCTCGCGCTTCTCGTCGAAGGGAATGAGGCCGCTGCGTCCGATCGCGTTCGCCGCGGATCCCTTTCCCGTTCCGGTCTCGCCGAGAAGCAGCGTGGAGAAATCCTCCATGCGCGTTCGCAGGTATCGGTCGTACCAGCGAATATCGCTCGTGAAGATGTTGTTCCAAAGATTGCGACGCAGCTCCTTCATCGACGCGCTCGAACCGACGAGGGCGTGATCGATGAAGTAGAAGGCGCGACGGATCTGATAGAACGTCGCGAAATGCTCGAGCGCGACCTCCGCATCGAACCCGCGCTGACGAAGAAGCGAGAGCGCCTCGTCCGCGAACTTCACCGAACACGGGGTGTCGCCGGCCTCGACCTGCTCGACGATCAGCCGATCGAAGTCGTCCTTGAATCGGTGGTAGATATCGAAGAGGAACGCGTACGCGAGGATCTCGTGATCCTCCCCGCTGTAGAGACGCACGTCGGCGCGGCCGTCGCGCTCGAGCTCCTGCATGCGCGCGATGACAGCGGCAGAGACTCGTTGGCTGCGCTCTTCGTAGGGGACGGGGCTGATGTTTCCGACGAGCTCGCTGTCGACCTCTGCGCGTTCATCACTGAACGGATTCGTGAAGACAGCGTGGGCCACAACGGAGAAGAACTCGCGCTCTTCGGGACGCAGTTGCTGCTTGGCGGACATGGAGACGGATCTTGCCACTCCTAGGGTGCGAACCTGCCCACTGTTTGACCCGTT
>CAYZGY010000049.1:4426-16472 GCA_964478085.1 uncultured Planctomycetia bacterium | reverse complement strand
ACGGAGCCGAATCCAGTCATTTCGAAATAACTGAATTGCGCCCCTTCGAGTCTCGCGGCGGGTCGCCGCGCCGTGACGTCGTTTCAAGGTAGAGCCACGAGCGACACCGGCGACTTGACCGGTGCGCATTCAACCGTGATCGACGCCCGGTTCCTGGCCGGGCGGCGCGGACTTCAGTCCTCCTCCACCGGAGCGTGCGCCGATCGAATCAGGTCGACCATCTCCTCGGTCGACACTCCGAGCGCGCCGTCGCTGTCGCCGAGCACGCCGGCGATGAGCGCGCGCTTCGTCGACTGCATCTTCCGGATCTCCTCCTCGATCGTGTTCTCCGCGACGAGGCGGTAGACCGTCACCGGACGAGTCTGACCGAAGCGGTGAGCGCGGTCGGTCGCTTGATCCTCGATCGCGGGGTTCCACCACGGATCCATGTGAATCACGTAGTCTGCTGCGGTGAGGTTGAGGCCCGTGCCTCCCGCCTTGAGCGAGATCAGGAAGACGTCGCCGTGACCTTCTTGGAAGAGGTCGACTTGGCGCATGCGCTCCTTTTGCGGCGTTCCTCCGTCGAGGTAGCAGATCGGAACGTCGAGCGCTCGAAGCTCCTCGCGCAGAATTCCGAGGAACTTCGTGAACTGGCTGAAGACGAGGGCGCGGTGTCCACCGCGACGGAGGTTCTCGATGAGCTCGAGAAAGAGCTCGAGCTTTGCCGACGGAAGGTCGATGTCGGGGTGAGCCATCTGGGGATGGCAGGAGATCTGTCGAAGTCGCGTGAGCGCGGCGAGCGCCTCGAATCGAATGTCGCGTTGCTGCGATTTCGATGCGAGAGACGCGAGCGCTGCGAGTCGTGCGTCCTCGTAGAGCGCGCGTTCGCCCGAGGAGAGTCGCGCTCGGAGCGTGACGTCTGTGCGTGACGGGAGCTCGGTCAGCACTTCCGACTTCGTGCGCCTCAGGATGAACGGTCGCGTCACCTGCGAGAGGATGCGTTGACGATCCTCGTCGCCGTGCTTTTCGATCGGCTCGGCAAAGCGCTTGCGGAAATCTTCCCAATCGCCGAAGAGGCCGGGGGTCAGGAAGCGGAAGAGGCTCCAGAGCTCGCCGAGGTGGTTTTCGATCGGCGTGCCGGTGAGAGCGAGCTTCCAATCGGCGCGCAGCCGTGCGACCGACTGCGAAGTCTGCGAGCGGCTGTTCTTGATCCACTGCGCCTCGTCGAGAACGACCGTTCCCCAGTCGACCTTCGCGAGACGATCGATGTCGAGGCGGACGAGCCCGTAGCTCGCGACGACCAGATCGCCGTTCTCGAATCGTGGCGTCAGGCTGCGTCGATTCGTTTCGCGGTAGAGATGCGGGTTGAGGCTCGGCGCGAATTTTCCGCACTCGCGAACCCAATTGGCTGTCACGGACGTCGGAGCGATGACGAGCGTCGGGCCGAGGTGCGAGCGTGTCGAAAGAACGGCGAGAGTCTGGACGGTCTTTCCGAGACCCATGTCGTCCGCGAGGCAAGCGCCGACGCCCCATGTCGCGAGGCGACACATCCAGCGGAAGCCATCTTCTTGATAACTGCGAAGCTCGGCGTCGATGTTCCGTTCGGGGTACGTGATCTCGTCGGAGTGCTCGAGCCGTGTGGCGAACCGCTCCCACTCGGCGCAGCGCTCGACTTCGCAATCTTCGAGAGCGTCCTCGACGACGCAGACCGCGGCGCGCGAAACCTCGAGGTCGTCGGTTTTTCCGCGAGCGACCTCGGCGAGGAGCTTGAGGCGTGCACGTAGCGTCTCCGAGATCTCGGCCCAGCGATTTCCGTCGACGGGTACGAATCGGCTTCCCTTGCGAACGCGCTCGAGGAGAAGCGCGAGCGCGAGACGGCCATCGTCGACGTCGACGAAGCCGTCGAGACCGAAGAGGTCGTGCTTGTCCTCGACTTGCACGCGGAGCTCGCCGAGGCCGATCTTGTCGGGCAGGACGGAGATCGCGCGACCTTCGGGCCACTCGATGACGATGTCGTCGTCCTTCTTACGTTGCAGACGGCGAAGGAGCTCGAGCGCCTCCTCGTGATTCTCGACGGGCCAGGTCCAGTCGTGATGCTCGGGTGAACCGGCGTCTTCGTCGCGGTGCTCGAGCTCGAAGCGTTCGACGAAGCGCGAGGCGAGCCGACGTTCGCGTGACAGCTTTCGTCGCGCGGTGACCCAGTGTTGATCGATGACGCGACCGTGTGTCTCGAGCCCTTCGCCCGGCGGCCAGTCGGCACCACCGGGAAGTGGCCGAAAACGAATCGACAGAGAGACGCCGCCGAATCCGATCGGTGTGAGCAGCACGTGGATTCGTTCGTCGGCCGGAACCGATTTGCTCTCGAGAGCTTCGGGCAAGTCGACCGGGAAAAGCGCTTCCAGCGCGGGAAGTCGAGCCAGCAGCTCATCGCGTGCTTCCCCGGGAAACGACAGCTGGTCGTCGAGGAGATGCTCGACGAGAGAGCGACGCGTGCTGTCGACGCTCGCGACGAAGACTTCCGTCGAGCCGCGCCGGGCGACGATGACGCCGCGACCGTAGAGCCGGGATTCGCCCGGCTGGGTGAGCTCGATCCCCTCGACCTTCGGCACGAGGCGAATGCTGCCGCCGTCCTCCAGCCGGAGCGTCACGGTCAGTTCGCCCGCGAGAACCTCGAGTCGTGTCTCGGGGTTTTCGGCATCGAAGACGCGCGGGTGCGCGATCAGATGTTCGAGGATGTCGTAGGCGTCGATCGACGTCGACAGGTGGCTCGTTCCGGAGAAGCGATCGGCGCTCTCGGACTGTCGGATCGTCCCGGCGACAGCGCGGTCTTCTGGTTCGCGCCAAAGATCGGGCGAACGGCTCCAGCGACTCCACGTCAGCTTGCACCCGCGACTCCATCGGCCGGGTGACGTCGCCTTCTGTTCGTACGGAGTGATTTCGACATCGAACGTGAGGCCGCGACGGATCTTGACGCGCCAGGTCGTGCGTTCGTTCGTCGACGACGCCTCTCCACTCGTCGAGCTCGGCGAATCGCTGCCGAGGATCCGATCGAGTGTGGCGAGTCGGCGGGACCAAGCACCGCCGGTAGGGGCTTCCTCTTCGTCGAGAATCTCGAGCTCGAGCTTTTCCGTGCGTGTCGAGAGCTCGGAATAAAGATGGTAGAGCGCCGCCCAAGCGTGGTGGCACTCTCCCGTCACCTCGTACGCCCGACACGGGCATGAGCGCTTCAGCTCGCTCGTCGTTCCGCGTTTGATGCCGACCGTAACTTCGAGTTTCGCTTCGCTCGTCGGGTTCGAGGAATCTGACGCGGCGGGTCGATCGAGCAGTACGGAAAACGCACGCCTTTCGGGCTGCCATTCGAAGCTCTCAACCGCTCGTAGCTCGACGCGGCCGTCCTCCACAACCTGCGGTGTGAAACCGCGGAGGCCGGTGACGATCTTTCCGAGAAGCTCGGTCGAGTCGACCAACTTGCGCGACGCAGTCTCTGCGGATCGCGCCGGCTCCTCGATGGGCAGACTACGCACCATGCGGCACGTCTCTCCAATCTGATTCTGAGAGGCGTTTCGACGCGCGCAGGGACCAGCGGTCACGGCTGGCGCGAAAACGTTCCCTCGTTCTCTATCTCTTCTTTCCTTCACCCACTGCGACGTCGGAGGGGATTCGACGATCGCGGGGAGAGGATGATGCACAAACGGCCTCTGGAGAGCAAGGACGTTAACGGAACGCGACGGGTCCGATAAAGTGAGTCTATGTCAAACTCGAGACTGAAAGAGGTAGCGGAGCGAGCGCTCACGGATGACGAGCTCTTTCTGCGCAGCGGCACCGACTTCGTCGCTGTGTGTTCGGCACGCAAGCGTGACGCGGTAACGAGTGAGTTCGCTGCTCGACGGAGGGAGACATTCGAAGGCGAGATCGTATTTCTCTTCGGAGATGCTTCGAGCGACGACTTTCTTCTTCTCGAGGAGGCGCCGCGAGGATGTGCGGCGATCGTTCCGGTATTCGTCGGTGAGAGGTGGCCGAGCGGATGGCACGACGCGTCTCTTCCGCTGCGCAGTCGAGAGTCCGGTGCGCGTGGAACACTCGCCGCTCTCGAGAGAATCCTCGGCGCGCACGATCGTTCGACCGTGGGCGAGTTCGTCGAAGGCTTCGAAGCGATCGTCGAGGGCGATGTCGAAAGGTACCTCGTGTCGCTCGACTCGAACGCACCGTTTCGAGTCGGCGAGGTTATCACCGACAAGGACCTGACTCTGACCGACGAGACACGAGGCCCGCTTCCCTCGGAGGCGATCGACGTGATCGTGCGATTTGCAGAACGCGGGATCGGTTTCTCTCTGCTTTCCTCGAATCGGGTGGACGAGCTCGAGGAGAATTTCGTCGTACCGGTTCGAGAGCGCGTCGGCGATCAACCACAGGTTCTCGCGCGCGTCGTCTGCCATTGCGGCAACGGCGCGGAGCGTTGGGTTTTCGACGTCGCGGAAAGCGGATTCACGCTCGAACGAGAGAATGATCTCGTCTTGTCGGACGCGACTCGCCTCTACTTCTGGAAGCTCTTCGTTACAGGGCTCTACGACTACCTCGATGCGCACGCGGGCGACTGTTGCCTCACACCGACGCCAGGCGAAAAGGACGACTTGACGCGTGTCGAGACTCTCGACGAGCTCGAGGCGGTGTTCGCATCGTTCGCGAGTGCTCGTGCGTCAGGGCTCGGCGCGGTTTACCTCGACCACTGGAGCTGTTTCGCGACACTCGAGTTCGGCAAAGCGTCGACACGTTTGCGGGGCGAATGCCCCAGCTTCATCGAGAATCGCGTTCGCGAGTCCCTTCGCCTCGTCACGGAGCTTCTCCCTTGACGGCAAGGATCGTGCCCGCTTTTCTTCGGAATCTTCTCGAACCATACGCGACACAACATCGGAATACGAATCGACGAGGAACATTGAGACGATGATTACCGCCGTTCACCACGTATCGTTCACGGTCAGCGACATGGAGCGTTCGCTCAGGTTCTACTGCGAAGGACTCGGCTTCACGGTCAACGACGATCGCACGGTCGAGGGCGAGTTCCCGTCGACGGTGAGTGGGCTCGACGGTGCGCACATGCGCATCATCCATCTCAGCGGTCACGGACAGGGCCTCGAGCTGATCCAGTACTACGCACCGCCCGGTAAGTCGCCCGCAGCGAAGACGAACGATATCGGTAGTGCGCACCTCTGTTACATCGTCGATGACATCGACGAGGAGATGGAAAAGGTCCGCGCTGTCGGCGCTCGATTTCTATCGGGAGCTCGAACGGTCGAAGGCGGCCCGAACGCTGGCAACCGGATGGTATACTTCCTCGACCCGGATGGGATTCCGATGGAATTCACGCAGCCTGCTCGATAGCTGAAGCTGCCGATTCCGGCGCAAAGGGGTTTCTGATTCGCAGGGAAACCAGGGGCAGTTCATCGAGGTGGGGTCGTGAGTCTTTGTCCTGCTTGCCAAGATGAGTTGATCGTGTTCGAGCTCGGCGGAGTCGAGATCGATCACTGCGTGGGTTGTCGAGGTACGTGGCTCGACGGGGGCGAGCTCGAGATGATCGTCGAGTTCGCGGGGGTTCCGTCCGGTGATTTCACCGAGGCGCTCGATCGCGCGGGAGACGGCTCTCGTACGAAGCGGCGTTGTCCCCGGTGTGCACGGAGGATGCGGACGATCGACGTGGGTGAGGAACCGACGGTCGAGCTCGACCGTTGCACCAAGGGCCATGGCCTCTGGTTCGACAGTGGAGAGCTCAAGCAGATCGTCGATTCGGTTGCGGAGGGGGACGGAGGCGCGATCTCGCGCTTCTTCGCGGAGCTGTACCACCACGAATTCCAGGAAGTTTCTCAGGCAGAAGGGCAGGAAGCATGACCGCAATGATCTTCGCACTCTCGACCGGTGTGGCGCTTTTGATTCTCGCGGGACTCGCGGCGCTCGGAACCGTTCTTGCCGTCGGCACGTACAACGCGCTCGTTCGTGTGCGCAACGAAGTCAAGAACGCCTGGGCGCAGATCGACGTCCAGCTCAAGCGTCGTCACGACCTGATCCCGAACCTCGTCGAGACGGTCAAAGGCTACGCGACGCACGAGAAGGAGACGCTCGAGAGAGTGATCTCGGCTCGCGCACGTGCGGTCGACGCGACCAACTCGGGCATCGAGGCTCAGACGAAGGCCGAAGGCGAGCTCGGGGCGGCTCTCGGACGACTGATGATGGTCGTCGAGCAGTACCCAGACCTCCAGGCGAACCAGAACTTTCTCGCGCTGCAGGAAGAGCTGACGTCGACGGAGAACAAGATCGGCTTCTCGCGTCAGTTCTTCAACGACCAGGTCATGGTCTACAACACGAAGGTCGAGACCTTCCCGACGAACATGGTCGCGGGGATGTTCAACTTCAAGAAGGAAGCCTTCTTCGAGGTCAAGGACCAGAAGCAACGTGAAGCTCCTGCGGTGAGCTTCTAGTCTCCCAACCTTTCGGCGTCGACGTTTCTTCAGCACGAATCGGGACGGAAAGAGCACAGCGGCACGATGTGGGATGCAATCCGAGAGAATTCACGGCGATCTTGGCTACTCGCCGGTTTCATGTTCGTCTTGATGACGACGCTCGGGTGGTTCTGCGCCTACTGGCTCATTCCCGGCTACGAGTGGGGGGGCATCATCGCGGCGATCGGGCTCTGGGGCGTGCTGCTCACGCTCTCGAACACGCACGGCGACGAGCTCGTACTCTTGGGCGCTCGCGCCTTCGAGATCGACAAGCAGGATGCCCCGACGCTGTGGAACTGCGTCGAGGAGATGACGATCGCATCGGGCCTCGGTGGACGCATGCCGAAGGTCTACATTATCGAGGACTCGATGCCGAATGCGTTCGCCGTAGGGCGTAAGCGATCATCCGCCGCGATCGTCGTGACCTCGGGGCTCCTTGCTCGTCTCGATCGTGACGAGCTTCAAGGCGTCGTCGCGCACGAGATGGCACACATCGCCAACAAGGACGTCTCGTTCATGGTGATGTGCTCCGTCATGGTCGGCACGATTGTGCTGCTTTCAGAGATCCTGCTCCGCCTCTCCTTCGTCGGTGCGATCAAGAACGGTCGTCGCAGCGGAGGGGCCAAGGGGCACCCGGCGATGGCGATCGTGAGCTTCATCCTCGCCTTGCTCGCGCCGCTTTGTGCGCGACTGATTTACTTCGCGTGCTCGCGTCGACGAGAGTATCTCGCCGACGCCTGCGCCGCACGTTACACGCGCTACCCTGAAGGCCTGGCCTCCGCGCTCGAAAAGATCGGCGGGCACACTCGTTCGTCGGGCGATCCGAATCGCGCGCTTGCGGCGCTCTACATTTACAATCCCGAGGACGAGGGGGTCGCACTCTCGGACTCGTTCCATACGCATCCGCCACTCGAGAAACGCATCGAGATTCTGCGATCGATGGGCAACGCGGGCTACAAAGAGTACGATCTCGCGTATCAGCGAGTCTTCGGTCAGGGCAATCGCGTCGTCGGCGCCCGCACACTCGCGAGGGACAGCAAGGCCGTACAGATTCGTGAGGCTTCGGTCGACAAGGCAGCCGAGACGAAGAAGGACGCGGTCGAGCGAGCGCATCAGGCTGCGGAGATCGTCGGACGCCTTACGGGTCTGATCACGATGTGCTGTCCGTGTGGTGTGTGGATCAAGGTGCCGCAGGAGTCGAATCGTGAGGCGATTCCTTGTCCACGCTGCGGTCAGGACAATCACCTGCCGGGCGCGGTGAGGCCGGACGGGAGTGGTGAGTCCTGCGGTCACGGCGACGGCGCGGGAGAAGAGCACCACGCCGAGCCCACTCCGATGACGTATTCACGCAGGGGCGAGGGCTGGGAGTCCTTCCGTTGTAACTGCGGCAAGACGGTTCAGATCAGTCCAGCGCTCTCCGCGCCGAAGGTCCGTTGTCGTCGCTGCCGGGAGGACATCCTGCTCGTCTGAACCAACGGACGAGCACGGATGAGAATCGAGTGAGAGAATGAGAGTTTCCGAGAAAGCTTCCAGCGAGAGCACACTTTGGCCGATCGTCCGAGCGGCCGCGGCGCTGATCGTTCGCGGTGCTCCCGTCGACGAGGTGCGCCAGACTCTGCGCGACCACGGCTTGCCCGAGCTCGCGATCGGTCCGACGCAGAGCATGATCTCGCAGGGTTGCGTCGCTGCGCGCAGCGTGCTGTTCGACGGTGCGTCGGTGGAGGAGAGGCGTGACGCGCTCGTCGCTACGGGGATGGATTCGGGGCTCGTCGGACCGCTTCTCGACATCTGCCTCGCCTCGGTAAGTCTCTTCGATGAAGACGGACCGATGGTCTTCAGCGGAGAGAGCCGCGCCATCGCGCGTAGAGATCCGCCAGGTTGGTCGGATCCCGTTCCAAACGGTCTCCTCCTCAACTTCGACACGCCCGAGTCCGCGCTCAGGTCGATCGAGTATGCCTATCGAGCGCGATCCTTCCAGGGTGTCCTCGCGTGCAAAGACTTCCAGCTCGAGGCACAGTTTATCGCGAACCCGTACCTCGATAAGCTCGGTGAACTCGAGTACAAGAAGCTGCGTGGGCTTCACGTGAATCTCTTCCGCCAGTACTTCGAGATGCTCCTGCGTGAAGGCATCCCCGAGTGGGGAAGCGTCGAGACGACGATCTACGCCAAGCGGCGGCTCTCGGCGACGATGTACGTGATCTCCCAAGAGATCCGGCAACCCGGCCACGACTGCGTCGAGCAGCGGACCTTCGTCGGTAGAGGGCGCGAAGGTTGGAAGACCCTGATGCCGTACTCGCCCGACATGGAGCGTCTCTGGCTCGACGGCATCGACGCAGCGTGGAGCTATCGACGACGTCGAGACGGGGATCGCGACTTCGAGGCGGCGCAGTCGCGGCGCGGGTAAGAACCAGCGGGCGATTTCATCTCGAGCTTGGGTTTTCTTGGAGATCTATTTGTACTTTAGGAAATATTCCGATAAATTGCGAGGCCCTTCTCGCGAACCGAGATCCTCTCGCGAAACCCATGTACAATCGAAGGCGGTCGGTACGTGTCCGCGAATTCACCCCATCGAGCCTCCAGTGCCATGAGCGAATCGGACCTGGATTCTGTCGACGTCGTGTATCCCGAGTCGGACGGGATGCCGATGGGTGAGACTTCGGTTCACATCCGCGGGTTGTTGACGCTCTACTTGTCGGCAGAAGACTACTTTCGCGACGTGGCCGATATCTGCGTGCACGGCAATCTGTTCGTCTACTTCGAAAAGGGGAAGCCCTCGCAGTGCGCGGCGCCCGATTTTTTCGCTGCGCGCGGCGCCACCAAGCTGCACGCATCGGGAGAAGAACGGGCTACGTTCAAGGTCTGGGAAGAAGGGACGGCACCTTGGATCGTCGTGGAGATCATTTCGAAGAGCACGTATTCGGCGGATCTCGAGAAGAAGCGCGAGCTCTATCAGAAGCACGGCGTCAAAGAGTATTTCATTTTCGATCCAAAGTTCGATCCGACGCACACGGAGTTTGGTGACCTCGAAGACGTACCTATGAGCGCGCGCCGAACTCTACGTGGGTTTCGTCTCGAGCATGGTGAGTACGTTTCGGTCGAGCCGGAGATTCGCGGAGACGGGACGTGGATTCTCTCGAGCGAGGTGCTCGGACTCGAGCTCCACGCGTTGGAGAAAGATGTCAGCTGGGCGGATTCCTCGACCGGCGAAGTACTCACGCCACCGACCGAGCTACGCGAACGGTACCGGGAGGCTCGTGAGCAGGAAGAAGCCGCCTCCCTACGTGCGGACAGCGAGTCGCGTCGTGCGAACAGCGAGTCGCGTCGAGCGGACGCTGCCGAGGACGAAGTCGCTCGACTTCAGGCCGAGAACGCCCGGCTCCGAGGCGAGTCGGCGGACTGAGACTCGTCGCTCGGGAGCCTACGCGAGAATATCCCGGACGACGTGCCCCTCGACATCCGTCAGGCGAAAGTCGCGGCCCTTGTGTCGGTAGGTCAGTCGCTCGTGGTCGAGCCCGAGCAAGTGGAGCATCGTCGCGTGGAGGTCGTGGATGTGGACCTTTCCCGAGATGCCGCGGTAGCCATATTCGTCGGTCTCGCCGTGGGCGATTCCGCCTCGGACGCCGCCGCCGGCGAGCCAGATCGAGAAGCCGTGCGGATTGTGCTCGCGACCGACGTTGGCTCCGTTTCCGGAGAGATCTTGGTGGTGCGGCGTGCGGCCGAACTCTCCGGCCCAGACGACGAGGGTGTCCTCGAGAAGTCCTCGATTCTTGAGGTCGGTGAGGAGGCTCGCGACGGGCCGATCCATCATCGCGCACTGGTTCGGCAGTCCCGAGCGGATCGAGCCGTGGTGATCCCAACCGCCCATCGAGACCTGGACGAATCGGACTCCGGCTTCGAGGAGTCGCCGTGCGAGGAGGCACTGCCGCCCGACTCGATCGGTTTTCTTGCCGCCGATGCCGTAGAGCTCGCGGGTCGCTTTCGATTCGCGCGAGAGGTCGACGATCTCCGGAGCCTTCGTCTGCATACGAAACGCGAGCTCGAACGACTCGAGGACGCCTTCCATCGCTTGATCGGCTTGGAGCGTCTCGAGATGCGCGCGATTCAGCCGCTGCAGGAACTCGATCTTCTTGCGCTGCGCGTCGCGGGGTAGCGACGGATCGACGAGGTGGCGAATGGGTGCACGTCCCTTGCCGCCGCTGACGTCCTCGATGGGCGTTCCTTGATGAATCGCCGGCAGAAACGCGCTGCCGTAGTTTCGCGTGCCCTCGCGTGGAAGAATCGTCACGTACGAGGGCAGCTGCTGATTCTCCGTCCCGAGTCCGTACGAGATCCACGCGCCCATCGACGGCCAGAAATCGTTCGTCGTTCCCGTGTGGAGGATCGTCCGCGCGACCGGATGATTCGGACTGTCCGACTGCATCGCACGCAGCACGCAGAGGTCGTCCGCGTGGCGTCCGATTTCGGGCAGGAGGTTGCTCAAGAAGAGACCGCTCTGTCCTCGGTGATCGAACTTCGAGATCGGTCCGAGGAGGCGTGTCGCGTCGAGTCCGACGGTCGCTTCGGTATCGGGCAGCTTGAATGGCAGCGGCTTGCCGTCGTCCTTCGCGAGCCGCGGCTTGTAGTCGAGGAGATCCATCTGCGACGGACCACCTTCCATGAAGAGGAAGACGACTCGCTTCGCTTTTGCCGGAAAGTGAGAGGCCTTCGGGGCGAGCGGAGACTCGGCGCGAGCCTGCTCAGTGAGGAGGACGCTCAGAGCGAGCGACCCCAATCCGCAGGAGGAGCGGCGGAGGAAGCTCCGTCTCGTCGGCCCTGGCTCTTCTGTCTCGGGAAGGATCGTCTCGGGAAGCATCGTCTCGATCTCGGAGGGCATCATTCTCGAAACAGAAAGCGATTGGAAATCAAGATGGCGTGACAGTACTCGGTCCACGCCTTCGTACGACCGGCCTCTTCGTCCCCTTGACCATACTCCTTCAAGAAGGCGAGATCACGCGCGACTTCCGCGTCGCTCGCGGGACGGGCGAAGGCCTCGAAGTAGAGCTTGCGGACACGTGCGTCGTCGTCGACCTCGGCGAGGGATAGCAGGCGTTCCGCGGTGCGTTTGGCCGCTGACTTGACCGCGCCCGAATTGAGCAAGAAGAGCGCCTGCGTCGCGACGGTCGTGCTCGGGCGTGATCCGGTAATCTCGTTCGGGTGCGGGAAGTCGAACATCGCGAGCAGCTCGAGCTCGCCTTCGGGTCTCTTGCGTTTGAAGCGTTGATAGATCGTTCGACGATCGTCGAGGCCCGGGATCTTCTTGCCTCCGCCGTAGGTCGGCGGATTGACGTTTCCACCGATTCCACCTACGTTTCCGGGAATCTCGATGCCGAGTGTCGCCCCGCCGCGAACGCGGGAAAGTCGTCCGGTAAGCGCGAGCAGCGAATCGCGAATCGCTTCGGCCTCGAGTCGCCGACGTGACATGCGCCAGAACCATCGATTGTCGGGGTCGAGCTCGGCGGCACGCGCGTCGTGTGTTGACGCCATGCGATAGGTTCGAGAAGTCGCCAGCGCGCGCACGAGGTCCTTCAAGGATCCTC
>CAYZGY010000049.1:0-4416 GCA_964478085.1 uncultured Planctomycetia bacterium | reverse complement strand
CGGCGGCGACTCGTGTGACGCGTCGCGAGGTGATCGAGAAGATCGGGATGACTCGGTAGCTCGCCTTTCGCGCCGAAGTAGTCGATGTCAGGAACGAGGCCGCGACCGAAAACGTGATGCCAAACCCGATTCGTGAGGACACGCGACGTCAGTGGGTGGCGCGGATCGGCGAGCCACTCCGCGAGCTCGAGACGACCGCTCGAGTCGGCCCCCGCCTTCCGCGCCGGAAGGCCGAGAGACGTGAGCGTGCCTCGTTCGACGCGATCGCCGAGCGTGCGGTAGTTTCCACGCACGTGCACGTGCGCGTCTCGCGGCGAAGGGATATCGCGGACGGCGAGAGACCGCCACAAGCTCTCGCCGTAGTAGTCGAGCTTCGACTTCTCGCCACGCAGTCTTCCGAGCTCGCTCGAGATTGCGGCGAAGCGTCCCTTCGCTGGTGCACGACCGGCGCTCGCTCCGGGGTTGCCAGCGTAGAGCTGAATCGCGAAATCGCCCTTCTGGATCTTGACAGCGTGCGTGTGGTTGATGCCTCCGCCGGCCCAACCCGGAACGCGTCCGAAGCCGAAGACGCGAAGTCCCGTGTGGGCTTGCGTTCCGCCCCCGTGTTCCGTCGAGAATCGGTCGAAGCTCTCGGCGAGGATTCGTTGGCTTCCAGCGCTGACCAGAAGATTGTCGACGGCGCCTCCGAAGCGGCCCGAGAGTGGCGGGTCGGCAGCGATACGAATCCGCACCACACCCGATCCGTCACCGCGGTAAGTGAACCGCGCCGACTTCAAGGCTTGCGCGGTCTTGACGGCAGGCCACGGACCGGGTCGGTGTGTGTGCGAGTGGAGGATCGACCCGTCCTTGCGAAGGACCTCGAAGACGAGTCCGCTCTTCGCATCGCTCGCTTGACCGGCGCCGGCCCAGACGGACGGGGCTGCATCAAACGCGACCGTGTACTCGACATCGCGCTCGTTCCCGTCGAAGCCTTTCTCGAGCGTGATCGTATTGACCGGGTCGGGTCGCTTGGTCGGTGTCGGAGTCGTAGGAGGCTCCGGAGGTTCGGTCGCGCCCTTCTTGTCGTACTCGATCAAGCGTGCGCGCTCGGCTTCGAGCTCCGCCATGCGTGTGTCGATCTTCTCCACCTTGGAGCGGTAGGACACGAGCGACTCCTTGCGGCCCGCGCGCTCTTCGGGAAGCTCCGGCAATTCGGTCGAGACGATCGCGCTCCAGACGCCGGGGCCATCGTGTCGCGTCGTGAGCGTGCTGTAGAAGATGCCTGTCATCGCGTAGTAGTCGCGAATCGAGATGGGATCAAATTTGTGATCGTGGCAGCGCGCGCACGAGATCGTCATGCCGAGAAAGCTGCGACCGATCTTGTCGATCTGATGGTCGGCGACGTCGGAGCGGAGCTGGCCTTTGAGGTAGTCCTGAAGTGTCCATGGGCCGATCGCGAGAAAGCCTGTCGCGATGATCTGTTCGCGTCGTTCGACATCCGATTCGGCCGTCATCAAGTCGCCGGCGATCTGCTCCCGAATGAAACGGTCGACGGGTTTGTCGTGCGTGAACGCATCGATGACCCAGTCGCGATAACGCCACGCATCGCGAACGACTACGTTGCCGTCGATGTCGCCGAGGTCTGCGTAGCACGAGAGATCGAGCCAATGCCGTCCCCAGCGTTCGCCGAAGTGTGGCGAAGCCAGGAGTCGGTCGACGACTTTCGTGAACGCGCCGGGGGAGTCGTCTTCGACGAACGATCGGATCTCTTCGATGGTTGGTGGAAGTCCGAGGAGGTCGACCGTCACTCGACGGATCCACGTGTAGCGGTCGGCGTCGGCCGACGGCGAGAGCTTCGCCGCTTCGAGTCGTGCGAGAACGAATCGATCGAGGTCGTCCGCGGGCCAGTTTTCGTTCGTCACCTTCGGCGCCGCAGGATCACGAATCGGCTGGAGCGACCAAAGCTCCGAAGCGCTCGCAGCTTTCGGCTCCTCCGCGTGCGGCTTCGCCTCGGTCTTCTCCTCGCGCGGATCCTCCGCACCGAGCTCGATCCAACGACGGAAGTCTCCGATCACCTTGTCCGAAAGCTTGCCGTCGGGAGGCATGTCGAAGAAGTCGCCGTCGTGAGATAGCGCATCGAGGATCTTGCTCGCTGACGGATTTCCGGGAACCACCGAAGGCCCCGAGTCCCCGCCACGTCGCAGCGCCTCGCGCGTGTCGACGCGAAGGCCACCCTTCGCCTTGCGCTTCGCGGTCGAGTGACACTTGTAGCAACGCTCGACGAGCACCGGACGGATGCGCTTCTCGAACAGCTGGAGCGCGCGGTCACGCGCGAACAGGTCGGTGGCTACCGTGCCGGCCGAAACGGCTACGATCGTCGTGAGGAGCGAGATTCGAAAGGTCATCGAGGCGCCTGAATCGCGAAACGGTTCCGAAGAAGCTACTTTAGGCGATCCGGGGCCCGAAGTCTCGCGATGGTCAGGCTTCTTCGAGCTCCAGATCCACCCACTGGCGCGACTTGTAGGACTCGAGAACCGAATCCGCGACGAGCTGCGCGTTGAGGCCGTCGCGGAAATCGGGGGTGGCCGCGCGCTTTTCGACGATCGCGTCGACGAACTCGTAGACGAGGTCGTACCGAAAAATCGTCGCCGGTTCGCCGTCGTCGATGGAGCGAGGGCTGCCTTCGGGCTTGAGGAACTCTTCGGGTACCGCGACCGCGGCGAGGTCCTGGCCGGTCTTGCCGAGCAGGATGTGGTTCGGGTCATGTAGGCGGTAGACGGCCGATCCTTGCGAGCCGTTGATCTCGGCCCACTCGTGACCGAACCCGTCCTTCCCGTATCCCTTCGCGAGCGTCGTTCCTTCCCAGACTCCGACGGCGCCGCAGCGGAACTCGCCGATCATGCTCGACCAATCGTCGACGTCCGACGGTGGGCACTCCTTGCCGTCCTTCGTCACGGTGCGATCGGCGAAACGTGCGACCGCGCCACAGACGCGATCGAGCGGGCCGAGGAGATCCTGGGCGAAGTCGATGCGGTGGATCGTCATGTCGAAGAGATCGCCTGCGCCGGCAGTCTCTTGATACTGACGCCAACCCCAGCTCGTCTCGGGCCAGTCGAGGAAGCGCTGGCTGCGGAAATGGCGTGGCTCACCGAGCGCACCGCTCTGGAGGAGCTGCTTCATGTATCGCAGCGACGGTGCGAAGCGGTACGTGAACGCGGTCATGTGAACGACGCCTGCGTCGCGGCAGGCTTCGTACATCTCGCGCACCTCGCGCGAGTTCAGTCCGAGCGGCTTCTCGCACATCACGTGCTTGCCCGCCTTCGCCGCGGCGATCGTTTGGTCGCGGTGGAGAAAGTTGGGCGTTGCGATGATCACCGCGTCGATGCTCGGGTCGTCGACGATGTCGTTGAAGTCCGTCGTGACGTTGTCGATTCCCCACTGCGTCTTGCGCTCCTCGAGAAGCGCTTCGTTCGCGTCGCAGACCGAGACGAGCTCGGCTCGCTTGTCGATGCGAATTCCGGGGACGTGGTGGTAGTCGCTGACCAGGCCGGCACCGACGATCGCGATGCGCACTTCAGGCTCGGGTGAGCTGATCATGACGGGACTCTCTCTCTGGGATTCGGAAACTCGAAATCGGCGTAGAATGCCCCGAAATACCACTTTCCGGGCTGCTCGTGAAGGAAAAGATGTGACAGCCGCTCCGGATGGTCATAGTCTCGAGCCTCTTTTCCCGCGTACGGCCGTAACGCCGATCTGCGTCACGGACTTACCTACCGATGCCCGCTTTCGCCTCTCGTCTTAAACTCGTGCTTCTCATGGCGTTGATTGTCACCGGGACGGGCGGGTGCTCGCGCGCGGCGGCTTCGATGGGGTGGTATGACGAGTCGACTCGGGATGTCGACGCGCTCGACTACTTCACGGCCGAGGAGATCGCGACCGGAAAGATCTACCGCGCTCAGCGGCGCGCCTTCTGGTTCGGCGGAATCGTGCTCGATTTGATTTTTTGGGGGGCTCTCTTCTGCTTCGGTCTCGCCCGCCGCATCGACGTCTTCAGTGGGCGAATCTCCGGGCAGCGGTTCTGGCTGCGCTGCGCGATCTTTCTCGCGGTCGTGTTCGCCATTCGCGTCGTCGTATTCCATCCGCTGGCTTTCGCGAGCTACGCGCACCGCGCGGCAAACGGACTCTCGAATCAGAGCGGACTCGACTGGCACGCCGACCGAGCTCGTTTTCTCGCGGGCTATCTCGGGCTCTTCGCTCTGGCCGTGTTCGCGGTCTATCAAATCGCACGCTGGACGCCGAAGTGGTGGTGGGCGTGGTCGGGTCTCGGCGGAGCTGTCTTGATCGTCGTCGGCATGTACGTCTATCCGAACGTCATCGCGCCGATGTTCAACACGTTCACGCCGCTCGAAAACGGCTCGCTCAAGACTCGGCTGATCG
>CAYZGY010000048.1:3212-18736 GCA_964478085.1 uncultured Planctomycetia bacterium | reverse complement strand
CCCAGCGCGCTGATTCGGCCGCGAGCGGCCTGCGGAGCTCGTCGGTGATCGCCGAGAACGGTCTTCCCGCCGAGGGAGGTTCGCAGCTTCCCGGCGACTGCAACCAGGATGGACGTACCGATCTCTCGGATGTCATCTGCATCGCGGGGTACCTCTTTCAAGGAAGCTTGCCCCGGCTCCCCTGCCGAGACGGCGAGCCGCAGCACCCGAGCAACACGATTCTGCTCGATCACAACGGCGATCGGGGAATCGATCTTTCCGACGCGATCGCCGCCGTGAATTATCTTTTTCAAGGTGGACCGCCGCACGAGGCCGGTCTGGAGTGTATCGTGATTCCTGACTGCGACGACGTTTGCGAGCCGTAAGCCGCAACCCGTAGCAGGAATCAGTCCAGGATTCAGGAATGAGAACGAGCCGCATTCTCGAGAAGCTCCGCCGCGACGAGCCGGCGCTCCTCACACAACTTCATCTCACGGACGAGTCGATTTGGGAGCTCGCGAGCCTCTCTGGGTTCGACGGCATCTGGATGGACCTCGAGCACCATCACTACAGTGTCGAGACCGCGAATCGAATGATGCGCGCGACGCGCGTCGGCGACTGCGACATCGTCGCGAGAGCGGCCCGTGGCGAGATGATGCGTTTCGCCCGTCTTCTCGAAGCCGGCGCGACAGGAATCATGTATCCGCGTTGCGAAAGTGCTGAGGAGGCGGCGGAGATCGTTCGCAACGCCAAATTCTCACCTCAGGGAGAGCGCGGGTTCGACGGCGGCAATCCGGACATGCCGTACTGCACGATGCCGACCGCCGAGTACATCGAGAAGGCGAATCGCGAGACGTTCGTGGTGATCCAGATCGAGAGCCCAACGGCGCTCGAGAACGTCGAGGCGATCGCGGATGTCGCCGGGGTCGACGTGCTGTTCTTCGGTCCCTCCGATTTCTCGATCTTATCGGGCGTCGCCGGCCAGATGGATCACCCGACGATCGCGGAGGCGGTCGATCGAGTTGCAGCGGCAGCGGCCGGCGCCGGGAAGAAGTGGGGCACCCCCGCGTTTTCTGTCGATCACGCGCGCGTTTTGCTCGACAAGGGCGCCCGGTTTCTCTGCCACGGAGCGGACATCATCTTCGTCAAGCAAGGCTTCGAGGCGATGCGGGAGCAATTCTCGGAGCTCGGAGTTCACATCGAGAGTCGACTCGACTCGTGATCAGCGAAACCGGAACGAAAAGAGGTCGGCGTCCTTGACGACGAAACGCAGACGGACCGGCTTGCCGCGCAGCGCGCTGACGTCCGAGCTTCCCGACCATTCGACCGCGCGCTCGATCCAGTCGCCGATACCCTCGCGACAATCTTCGAGGCCGTAACCCGGGATCGGAGCACCGTCGACGTTTTGAATCTCGACGCGCACCGAGCCAGCCGCGCTCGTCGCGTAATTGAGGATGAGCTCCTGCTCGGGGAATCGATCGATCCGTGATGCGAGCGTCGCGTACTTCGCGTCTCGATTCCAGCTCTCGATCTTCTCGCCGTCGCCGTGCTCCATTCTGTAGAGGAGGTCCGATTCGGCGAGCGGGACGTCGAGCGCGTCCGTGCCGTCTCGAACGAGCTTTGCGATCTGCGCGCCGGAAAGGGCGCGACGAAGGACCAGCACATCGTCGACGCTGCCGAGGAGCGGCTCGTTGTCACGACTCGTTCCCGAGTAGTCCTCGCCGAGGAGGAGATCGCCCCGACGCGATGTGACCTCGCCGGTCGCTTCGGCTTCGCTCTTCTCAGCCTCTCGCGCGACCTCTCGTCCGTCGAAGAAGATCGCCACCTCGCCCGCGTTCCACGTCACGGCGAGGTGATGGGGGCGGTCGTCGCTCCACTTCCCGACTTTCGCGAACGGAGCGCCGACGCGTCGTCCGTTCCAGTAGAAACGGATGCTGTGCCCGCCGTCGATCGCGGCACTCGCGTCGTAGTCGAAGATCAGCTCTCCGGGCTTCGTGCTGCCGCCGTCGTAGCTCGAGAACAATCGTCGATGACCCGCGGGGACGTCACGGAGCCAGGCCGCGAGCGTGAACGAGCGGCCGAGGGTCTTCGTGCCCGGTAGTCGGACGGTTCCGGGTGAGTGGAATCGAAGTGACCGCGCGCCACGGATCGGCTTCGAGCTCGAGATCTCGACAGGTGGTCGACCATCAGGTTTCTTCCAGGCCGCGCGCCGCCGGTCGAGCTCGGCCTTCGGTGCGCTCGAGAAGACGAGCGGCTTCGTCACGAGCTCGCCACCCGCGTAACCAGCCGACGCCGAGATGAATCCGTCCGTGCGAATCGTGTAGCGATCGAGTCGAGCGGTCGGTTGCCCGTAGTTCTTCTGGACCCAGATCGAGAGCTCTCCGTCTCCCGTCGGAAGGACGCCCAGGGCCGGATAGTTCGTGCGAGAGACCCAGTTCTCGAGTCCGCGACCCGGGCGGATGAACGACTCCTGGAAGGTGCGATCGTAGTTCGCTCCGCCGCGGCTCGTCATCAGCACGGCGTCGGAGATGTCGCTGAAGTATCCTGGATCGACGTCGATCGCTCGAGCCTCGTCGGGTGTCAGCACGCGTCGGCGAGGCCAGAAGCGTGCCGCGACGGCGACGTAGATGTGCGGCGCGCGAAAATAGGGATGGGTCTGATTCGTGTAGAGGTGGTCCCAGGCCGCGTTCCCGAACTGCATCGCAACGGGTTCGGTCCAGTTGGTGAAGTCCTTCGACGTCGATCGGCTCACCGTGCGGTAGCCCCCCCAAGTTCCCGGGCCCGACCACGTGCGGAAGTAGCAGACGTAGCACTCCTCCGACTCGGACCAAAAGGAGACGTTCTGCGAATCGAACGCGCCTTTCGTGATGACCGGTGCCTTCTGGATGCGCTTCCAGCGAGTGCCGTCAGCCGACGCGAACGGAATGAGCCCCTTGACGTCTCCGCCGAGCGCCTTGAATCGTGCGGACGCAGCCGCCTTCGGATTGCTATCGAGAAAGGGGGCGAAGTTGTGTGACGCGGGCTCGAACCCTTTGAGGATCACGTTGTTCTTCTTCGACCCGTCGACTTCGAAGAGCCCGAGCTCGGGCTTTCGCCACTTGATTCCGTCGTCGCTTTCAGCGTAGCAAGTGCTCTCGGTCGCGCTGCCGTCAGCCCCGGCTTTCGGCAAGCCGCGGTAGTACATACGGAGGAGATCGCCGTCTCGCAGGATCGTCACGTATCCAGAGAAGCGTCCCTCCCAGGGACGATCGAAGCGCATCGCCGGGCCGACGCGCTGTGGGTGGTGGAGACGGCGCTCCGCACCCTTCCACGATTCGACAATGTGGTCGTCGACGAAGAGCTCGAGACGAGAACCGACGTCGACGGGCTTCGTCTTCACGTCGGGAGCGGCGGGAAGATTCGCGGTGACGACCGTGAAGATGACGGTGAGCAGGACGTTTTGCTGGAACATGATCTCAACTCTGGGGAAGCGACGATTGGGCGGCAAGGTACGCAGATTCGAGCTTCGCGTCGACCTCGGTGTGCGCGCCGCGATAGACGATGACGAGTGCGCGTCGAGAGTGGTCACTCGTGTTCGGGAGGCTCCGGTGGATCACTTGGGAATGATGGAGCAGCGCGTCACCGGGAGCGAGGCTCGGCTGGTACCTGTCGAAGGCATCGAGATCGACTCTGAGGTCGCCGCGTAGCGCGAACGAGTTACCCGCCACGCCGGAGGCCTCGTGCGGGAGCAGCTCGAGGTGGGAGCCGGAGAGATACTCGACCGCGCCGTTTTCGGGAGTCACCGGGTCGATCGCGATCCAGAGCGTGAAGACGTCGGCAGGCACGCGGCAGAAATAGGCGTTGTCCTGGTGAAGCGGCACGGCGCTGCCGACGCGCGCCGGCTTCCAGAAGACCTCGACGCTCATCGGTACGGGGTCGCCACGAACGAGCTCCGCGGCGAGCTCGAGAAAATCGGCGCGCTCCACCAGCCGGCGGAACCAGGCGTCGTGGAGTTGCATGCGCCAGAGGTTTCGGACGCTGACGCCGTCACTCTCGAGGACGAAGTCTTCTTTCGGCAGGCGCGGGAGGACGTCGCGTCGGTAGCTCTCGAGCGCAGCTTCGAGATCTACCAGCTCTTTCCGCGTCAGTAAGCGCGGCGCCAGCGCGACACCCTTCTCCTCGTACTCCGCTCGAATCAAGGAACACCTCCGTCTGAAGATTCTATCCTCATTTCTCGCGAGCAACCGCTTTTCTTGCGGGCGCGTTCGCGCGAGAGTGTCACGCATGAGCCGAGAATCGATTCACGACCTGGACACGCCTGCCTTGCTCCTCGACGTCGCCGCGAGTGACCGAAACCTCGCGCGCATGGCGGAGTTTTTTGACGAACGACCGTGCCAGCTGCGACCACACTTCAAGAACCACAAGTGTGCGACGCTCGCGCAGAGGCAGCTCGACGCCGGGGCAGCCGTCGGAATGACCTGCGCCAAGCTCGGCGAGGCCGAGGTGCTCAGCGAGGCCGGTTTCGATGATCTCCTCATCGCGAATCAAGTGGTCGGTGCTCGAAAGCTCGAACGTCTCGCTCGCGTCGCGGTGAAGTCGCGCGTCGCGGTTGCCATCGACGAATTGCCGCAAGCGACCGAGATCGCCGACGCCGCACGTTCGGCTGGCGTCGTGATCGGAGCTCTCGTCGAGGTCGACATCGGCATGGGCCGATGTGGCGTCGCGGGTGGCGAGCCCGCTCTCGAGCTCGCGAGGGCCGTGTCGCAGCTCGACGGGCTGCGATTCGACGGGATTCAGGCCTTCGAGGGGCACATCGTCTACCACGACGACGCCGACGAGCGCGCGCGCTTCGCTCGAGAGTCTCTCGCCATCGCGGTGGAGACGCGGCGTCTGATCGAGAGCGACGGTCTGCCTGTTCAGGTCATCAGCGGCGGATCGAGCTCGACCTACGCGTCGACCGGGACGATGGAAGGCGTCGACGAGATGCAAGCGGGCACCTACGCGACGATGGACTGGCGATACCACGAGCTCGTTCCCGAGTTCGAGATCGCTCTGAGCGTCCTGGCTCGCGTCATCAGCAAGCGCGAGGGAGCGGCCGTACTCGACGTCGGCGTCAAGGGCGCCGGAGGAGAGTTCGGCACTCCGCGCGTCGTCGGCCATCCCGAAGTCGAGATTCCGTTCTTCCTTTCGGAGGAGCACCTCGTGATTCGCGATGCTCCGGCATCGTGGCGCGTCGGCGACGCCGTCGAGCTTCACTCCAGTCACGCCTGCACGACCTGCAACCTCTACCGCGAGATGGTCGTTCGTGACGGAGAGGAGGTCGTCGATCGCTGGCCGATCGAGGCAGCCGGCTTGCTCGCCTGATGATTTACCAGGCCGTCCAGCCACCGTCGACGAGCAGGTCGTGCCCGGTGACGTAGCTGCTCGCGTCACTCGCGAGAAAGACGATCGCGCCTTTGAGCTCCCACGGATCGCCCATGCGAGCCATCGGCGTCTTCGTCTCGAGCCGCTCGACCATCTCCTTCGGCGCGCTCGGGCCGGGAAAGGGACCGGGGCTCAGCGTGTTGACGCGGACGCGGTCTTTCGCCCAGTAGACGGCGAGGTGGCGCGACATCTGGGCGATGCCGCCTTTGAGCGTTTGGTACGCCACGGAGTTCGCGGGGCAGACGCCCTCGTAGGCGTCGGGGTACGAGCCGACGCTTCCGTACATCGATCCGAGCTGGATGATGCTCGCACTCCCATCTCGTTTCACGGCGTGATCGCGTACGCAGCGCGAGAGCTCGAAGTAGCCCGCACCACCCCGAAGCTGTCGCGCGAAGTCGTCGAGAGACAGGTTCGTCAGATCGCCGGCGACGGGCTCGTGACCGTTATTGACGAGGACGTCGATGCGACCCGCGGCTGCGACGGCGCGTTCGAATCCGTCGCGGATGGAGCCTTCGTCGAGATAGTCGAGCTCGACGGCATGGTGCCTCTCCGGATTCGGTAGCGCCGCTCGGGCCTCGTCCGCGCGTGCTCGGGTACGGCTCGAGACGACGACGCTCGCTCCCCCTTCGGCGAGCGCTTCCGCGAAGGCGCTCCCGAGCCAGCCGGACGCACCGGTGACGAGACAGGCTTTGCCGCTGAGATCGAAGAGGTCGGAGACGTGGGGTCTACCTTCGTTCATCGTCATCGTCTCGATTCGAGAGGTGGGGTCGCTCGACGGGAACGTATCCCGATCCGTCGTCGACGGAGTTCAGAATCGCGAGCGTGGCGCGAAGCGTCTGTGCACCTTCGCCGATCGAGCAGAGCGGTTTCGCGCGACCGTCGAGAACATCGAGAAACTGCTGCGCCTGTCGTACGAAGAGCTCGTCTCGCTCGGGAACCTGCTCGAGCTCGATCAGCCAGCCGGTGTCGGGTTCGCCCATGCTCATCCAGCGCCCGCTCGCATACTCGAAGCGGCAGGTGCCCGATTCGCAGATGACCGTGATCGTCGTCTCGTTCGGGGCTTGGTGCTGATTGAGAGTGTACGAGGCGAGCACTGCACCGTGTCGAGCGAAGACGTGCACAGTGTCTTCGACATTGACGCCTTCGAGCTTCAGCCGTGCGGCGTCGGCGGCGGCGCGAGTCACCGGTCCGGCGATCCACTCTCCTGCGTTGACGAGATGGGTCAACGCGTCCTGAATGGCGCCGCCTCCGGTCGCTCGATCGTGGTAGTAGGTCTCTCGAAACGCGGGGCGGTAGGTCGGAAAGTGCTGACCCGACTGAACGACGAGCTGAAGCGGCGAGCCGAATCTCCCGGAGGCGACGGCTTCTCGCATCGCGGAGAGAGCCGGGTGGCAACGATAGACGTACGCGACCGAGAGGACCGTTCCCTCGGCCGACCATCGCTCGAGCGCCTCGACGCCGTCGAGCGACGTCGAGAGGGGCTTCTCGATGAGAGTGTGGACTCCGCGCTCGGCGAGTCGAGTCGCCATCTCGACGTGAAGATGCGCAGGTGTGCAAACGACGGCGGCGTCGAACTCTTTCGAGAGCGCTTCTTCTAGAGACGGAAAGGCGTCGCGAATCGCGTAGCGCTCGGCGACGTCGCGAACGAGACTCTCGTCGACGTCGCAGATCGAGATCGTCACCCGACCGGTTTGGCTGAAGCAGCGTACGTGGCGCTCACCGATCGATCCGACACCGACGACGAGCAAGCGAAGGGAGCTCACGATTCGTCCTCGTCTCTGTCGCCGTCTCTTTCGGGCAGGTTTTGGCGCAGGAATCGGAGCCAGTTGCCGTGAAAGATCGCGTCGATGTCGTCGGCCGAATGCCCGCGCGCCGAGAGAATCCCGTCGAGCTTCTGCAAGTCGGCGATCGTGTCGAGGCCCTTCGGGGTCTGCTCCGTGCCGTAGCCTCCATCGAGATCGCTGCCGATCGCGACGTGAGAGGCGTTTCCCGCGAGCTCGCAGATGTGATCGACGTGATCCGCGATCGCCTCGATCGAGACGACGTCGCCTCGAGTCTCGCCGACGACGAATCCGGGCGCGAGCATCCACGAGTCGCAGACGACACCGAGGACGCCGTCGCGCTCGAGAAGCAGGCGGAGCTGGTCGTCCGAGAACTGCCGCTGGTGCGGCACGAGCGCACGGCAGTTGTTGTGACTCGCGATGACGGGCCCACCGTAAGCGTCGAGCGCGTCGAAGAAGCTCTCGTCGCTCAGGTGGGTCACATCGAGGAAGATCCCGACGCGTTCGAATTCGGCGAGGAGCGCACGACCAGCCGCCGTTACGGGCCCTTCCTCTCCCGTGCCGACGGCGTAGGCGCTCGATCCGTAGTGGACGAGACTCGCGCAGCGGAGTCCCGCATCGAACCAGACCTCGGCCTGGGATGGATCGACGATCGGGTCGGAGCCTTCCATTGCGACGATGAGGCCGAGGGGCTCACCTTCTTTCGACTCCGCCGCGTTCCAGGCTTGCCAGTGGGAGTCGAGCTCGGCGCGTGTTCCGATCAGGCGGATTTCACCGCGAGCTTCGAGCGCTTGGTAGTACGAGAGCTGGCCGAGCGCGCTCGCGTGGGCCATGTCGGGCGAGCGGAAGTCGAGGTCGCCCGAGAGGAATTGCGGTGAGCCCGAGTGCGGAACGCGTGCGATGAGCGTGCCGAGGCAGAGCCCGATGTTCGCTCGACGCAGCTCGGGGAGGCTCGTCGTCGCGTGTCCGCGCGAGCGGTGATCGTCCAGGTTTCGTTCCGCGGCGTTGATCTCGGTGACGGGGAGCGTCTGATCGCGCTTGAATGTCAGCGCGTTCCAAGAGAGATCGAGGTGCGCGTCGATGATCGGTCTCATGAATCGTTCTCTTTCACTTCGCCGAAGTGCTCGTCTTGGAGAGCCCGCACGCGCCAGGCGTGCTCGCGGTAGAGCTCGTCCCAGCGTTTCGCTTCGTCTTTGTCGTACTCGTAGAATCCGTGGCCGCTCTGCGATCCTCGTGCGCCGTCTTCCATCAGTTTGCGGAGAGTCGGCGGAATGTCGCGCGAGTCACTCAGCGTCGGCAAGACTCCGCTCATCGCACGTCCGTAGAGCTCCGGTCCACCGGTGATGTCGATCCAACGAAACGGACCGCAGATCGTCGCCCAGAGACCGAACGCGTTGCGGCACGAGCGGTCGATCGTCTCGACGTCGGCGATGCCGGATTCGAGAATGTGGAGCGCTTCGCGATACATCGCGTATCCGATGCGATTGACGACGAACGCGGGCACGTCTTTCTGGACGAGCGAGGGCTCCTTGCCGAAGAGCCTCGCGAGCTCGGCGGTCGAGTCGAAAGCCGCGTCGGATGTCTTCGCGCCCCGGATGATCTCGAGGAAACGCGTCGCGTGCGCCGGCTCCGCCCAGTGCATACCGAGGAAGCGCTCCGGAACGCGGCGATGTGCTTGAAGGACGGAGATCGGAATCGCCGAGGTGTTGCTCGCGACCGTGACGTCGTCTCGCACGACCGACTCGATCTTGTCGAACGCGGCGTTCTTTGCGTCGAGGTCTTCGACGATGCTCTCGATGACGAAGTCGCAGTTCGCGAAGTCGGCGAGATCTGTCGTCGACTCGTAGCGATCGTCCCACGTACCGAGAAGGGATCGGTCGAACCCCGCTCGCCCGACGAGATCACGGATCGCTTCGTCGATGTACGCCTTCGCTTCCTCGTGAGTTTCGCTTCGCCGCGAGTACCCGACGACGCGAAAGCCGTGCCCGAGGCAGCACGCCGCGATGCCTCGTCCGAGGAGACCGAGCCCTGCGACTCCGATGCTTCGTTCGTCCACTGTCTCACCTCTTTCGCGACAGCTTACTTCTCAAGCGAGCCGACGAAAACCCGTGTGCCGTGGCGGAGATCCGAGTCGAGCCTCGGCATCGCCTGATTCGATGGCCGCCGCGATCTCGTCGAAGGCCTCGGCAGCTGCCCCGAGGAAGCGATCGACGTGCACGTTCTCGTGTGCGAGTGACGCGTAGAATCCGCCGCCGCAGAGAATTCCGCGATCGAGCATGCGTGTCGTCAGAAGGGTCTGCAGCGTCGCCGCCTCGGGGTGCTGGAAGGACCAAAAGCCGAGCGCCGGGTGTCCGCGGACCGCGAACGGGACGCTCCGCTCCTCGGCGATCGCTCGCAGCCCTGAGGTCAGCCGTTCGCCGACCTGCGCGACGTGAGCGGGGACGTCGATCTCGCGCATCTTCTTCAAGGTCGCGAGCGCGGCGGTCGGCCCGACGCCTTCCGTCCAGTAGGTGCTCGAGATGAACGAGTCCTGCGCGGCGTCGAGGACGTCAGCGTGCCCGATGACCGCCGTCATCGCATGTCCGTTGCCGAGCGCCTTGCCGAAGACGGCGATGTCGGGATCCACCGCGTAGCGCAGATGTGCGCCACCGAAGGCGAGTCGGAAGCCCACCGAGATCTCGTCGAAGACGAGGACGGCGCCGACACGATCGGCGATGGCGCGGACACCTTCGAGGAAACCCGGCTCGGGATCCTTCGTGCGGGTCGGCTCCAGGACGATCGCCGCGAGCTCGTCGCCACGCTCGTCCACGAGACGCTCGAGCTCATCGAGGCGGTTGTATCGAAACGGGCACGCGGTGCCCGCGAGCTCGACGGGAACTCCGCTCGGTGCGAGGCCGGGTAGCAGGTGACCGTCGAGCGGGTCGTCGGACTCTCCTGTCGTGCGATTCGCTGCGACGTACCAGTCGTGCCAGCCGTGGTAGCCGCAGAAGGCCACCGTGCTCCGATCGGTCGACGCACGCGCGACGCGAACGGCGATCGCCATCGCTTCACCGCCTGTCCGGGCGTACCGCACCTGCTCTGCCCACGGGTGCAGATCGATGAGGACTCGTGCGAGCTCGACCTCCTCGGGGCTGTTGAGCGTCGACATCGATCCGGCCTCGACGCGTGCGACGACGGCCGCGGTGACATCGGGGTCTGCGTAGCCGAGGAGGCACGAACCGATGCCCATCGCCGACATGTCGAGCCAAGTTCTGCCGTCGAGATCGACGACCTCGCAGCCGCGTGCCGACTGAAAGTACGCCGGCCAACGACCCGGAGCGAACATCTCGGGACGCTTGCTCAAGAGCTGCGTGCCGCCGGGGATCAGACGGCGAGCTTCGTCATAGAGCGATTGCGTCCGGGAAGGGGTCGACATCGCCAGGCTCCATCAGGTTAGGATTGTGCGCAAGATTCTGCCGCCCCGACAGGATACACCGCCGAACTCGGATCCCGTATGCTTCACGTCCTCGATTGGATCGTCGTTGCGCTCTACGCCTCCGGTATGATCGCCGTGGGCGTGTACTACGCGCGGCGCATGGCGAGCTCGGACGACTTCGCGCTCGGGGGGCGATCGATGCGTCCGCTCAGTGTCGGGCTCTCGCTCTTCGCGTCGCTCGTGAGCACGATCTCGTACTTTTCGTTTCCCGGGGAGACGATTTCGAAAGGCCCGATGGTTCTGGGCGGTATGGCGGCGTATCCGTTCATCATCTGGATCGTCGGTTGGTTTCTCATCCCGTTCTTCATGCGCCGGCGAATCACGAGCGCGTACGAGCTGCTCGAGGAGAGGTTCGACGTCGGCGTTCGGCTTCTCGGTTCGACGATCTTCGTGGTGCTGCGACTCTTGTGGATGGCGACGATCATCCACGTCACAGTCAGCAGGGTGCTCATCCCGCTCGTCGGCGTGAGCGCAGGGTGGACGCCCGTCGTGTGTATCGTGCTCGCGACGGTAACCATCGTGTATACGAGTCTCGGCGGCCTGCGAGCCGTCGTGCTGACGGATGTCATTCAGACGTGCATCCTCTTCGGTGGGGCGATCCTCGCGATCCTCTTGATCACGGACGACCTCGGCGGAGTCGGTGAGTGGTGGCCGCAGGAGTGGCCCGAGAATTGGGAGCTCGTCTGGGGTTACGATCCCACGGCGCGAATGAGCTTCGTCGGGATCTTTATCTCGACGATCACATGGCACGTCTGCACGGCAGGGAGCGATCAGATCGCGGTGCAGCGTTACCTCGCGACGAAGGATGTTGGTGCCGCGCGGCGAACGATCATGTTTTCGCTGAGCTCGGACGCGCTCGTGCACGTGCTCCTGTCGGTTCTAGGATTCGCGCTTCTCGCTTACTTCCTTGCGGGGGTCGATGGGAGCGAATCTCGCGCGGCGGTTTTCGCGGCCGGCGACGAGCTCTTTACGCGGTTCATCGGTGGTCAGCTGCCGAGCGGTGTCCGTGGTCTGATCGTCGCTGGTTTGCTCGCGGCGGCGATGTCGAGCCTCTCGTCGGGTATGAACTCCTGTGCCACGGTGGTGTCGCGTGACTTCATCTCGCGATTTCGCACGCGGCCTCTATCGGACAAGGGGCAGCTGTCTCTCGTTCGCCTGATTTCGTTCGTGATCGGGGTGATTGTCGTCGTGCTCAGCCTGTTCGTCAAAGACGTCGAGGGGAATCTTCTCGCGAAGGCGTACAAGATCGTCAACCTTCTCGTCGCGCCGCTCTTCGTCGTGTTCTTTCTCGCGTTCTTCGTCAAGAGGGCCGGGAGTTTGAGCGTCTGGGCAGCCGTCTCGTGCGCGACAGCGGTGGCGGTATTCATCGCGTTTGGACAGAAGACCGAAGGAGGGAAGCCGGTGATCAGCTTCCTCTGGCTCATGCCGGCGTCGCTCGTGACAGGAGTGACGGTCGGGGTCGTTTCGAGCCTGATCCTCCCGCGACGGACCGATCGTGCTCGGAACTGATTCTGGACGTCGAGCTTCTCGACGTGCACCGTCGGATTCGATTTCGGCCGAACCACGATCTCACGACTGGCCCGGGCGAGGTCTCCGGGGGAGGGGTGGCTGTCGCCGTCCATGTCGGCCACGACGGTAAGGAAGTACTTTCCCGGGTGGAGATATGTGAACGTCAGTTCGTTCCGAGACCGGGCGATCTCGGCGAAGAGGAGGATGCCGTTGGCGACGTCGGTACGCAAGTATCCGAATCGCTCCAGAAATCGTCCCGATCGATCTGTGATAGAGCTGCGCGACAAGTAGACGAGCAGCTTCTTCTTCTCCGTCTTCGGGTCGCGCTTCACGGAGACTGTCAGTCGCGAAAGGTAGGGTAGGTGATCGATTCGCCGCTGTGGTAGGTGGTGCAGAAGTTCTCGACGAGTGGGCGGATGTCGTGCGTGTACGAGATCTCGTCGCGGAAACCCGAATCCTCGTTCCCCGGCACGTCTTCGCCGAGCGCCAGCTGGACTGTGCCGAGACTCGACACGACAAGAAGCGGAATGTGACGTAGGAGGGGAGCTTTCATTTTGATCGCCTGGGGCGGAATATTGATTGTCACTATTGACAATCTACCGCGCCATCTGTAGATTGTCAATAGTGACAATTTAAACCTGGAAGCACGTGATGCCACGCAGGGATTTGACGGAAGAACGTACGGAGCAGATTCTCGACGCGCTCGAGCGCTGCGTCGCTCGATTCGGGCTCGGGGGAACCTCGCTCGAAAGGATTGCCGAAGAGGCGGGAATGAAGCGCAGCATCCTGCGGCACTACGTCGGCAATCGGGAGGATATCGTGCTGGCGATGGCGGAGCGACTCGCCTCTCGTTATCGAGAGCAGCTCCTCGACATGCGGAAGTACGTCGGAGACTCCAACAGGGTGCCGCGACTCCTCGAGTGTCTCTTTCCCCGGGAGGGAACGAGTCGTTTCTCGGAAGTCGTGTTGGTCGAGGCGCTCATCGCCGAGGCTGAGGCTGTGCCGCGGGTGGGCGAGTTGATGACGTCGACTGTCGTCGAGACGATCGATGTCGTGAGAGATCTCTTGTGCCTCGAGTTCCCCGACGCGGGTCGTAAGGTGGTCTGGGAAGTGGCGTACGGTGTGGTCGGGATCTCTTTCAACCATCAGTCTCTCGCGATTCTCTCGCTTCCATCGCGATTCGGACGAGCAGCGTGGTCAGCGGCACGGGCCTTGATCGAGACTTTGGGAATGTGAACGGCGCGCCAGGACGGCCGAATCGATCATTGTTCACTGCCCCGTTTTGTGCACCATCGAGAGATTCGTTCGCTGAGGGTCCTCGCATTCTCGGAGCTGTCATGAAGAGTCTCTTGCTTGCCCTGTCGTTCGTCGCCGTGTCCCTCCTCGCCGTGTCCCTCCTCGCGGGGGCCGTGACGAGTTGCTCCAAGCCGACTGACGAATCGACGACGGCGGAAGCGTCGAAGACGAGCTCGGCGGTGGGCAAGACCCTCTCCGCGAAGACCGCGCCGAAAGAAGAGTCAAAGACGGCCGACGAGACGACGGCGACGAAAGAGACCGACACGACGAAGGCGAAGGCCGTCGCGAAGAATAACGGGAAGGGCGCAGAGAATCCCGAGCCGACGAAGGCCGGCTCGATCCTCCGCAACGGAGGCTTCGAAGACGGTACCGACGCCCGCGCTCGAGACTGGAGCGTTCGCGGGACCTCTCCGCCTCGACGATCGAAGGCCGAGGCGAAGTCCGGCTCGTCGAGCATGCACGTCTTGCTCGAGAACAAGGGGGCCAAGCCGAGCGAGGGGCATCTCGTCTACATCGTTCGCGAGGGGATCGTTGGCGGGGGGACCTACGAGCTCTCCTTCTGGTTCAAGGGAATCAACTACGGAGCGAGCTACGTCCAGCAGTACGAGGTGAAGTGGTTCGGCAGTGGCGGGGAGGCAGGCGGTGGTCGGCCGTTGACCGATTTTCGTGGCGCGCCCGGAGCGTGGGAAGAGGTCAAAGTACCCGGATTGACCGCTTCACAGGGGGCGATCGGTGCTGAGATCTTCTTTCGGTTCGTTACGGGAGCCATCAACGGTGGATCGGGCGAAGTCTTCATCGACGACGTCGCGCTGACGCCGACCGGGGATACCGCGACACGAGTCGAGACCGTGGTGACGACCGGCGCGAAGGTCGAGAGCGACGTCAAAGAGTCGAAGACCGAAGTCGCGACGACCGACAAGCCCGTGACGGCGTCCTTGAACGACCCGACCTGGTCTCGCGTCACGAAGGCTCTCGATGACGGAATCGCCAAGGTCGAAGGCGAGAGTCTCGATCAGCTCCTCGAGGACATCAACGTTCTGCGGAAAAAGAGCTCGCGGCCACCCGGATTCGAGGAGGCGATGGCGCTCGTCCTGATCTACTACGATTCGCCCGCGCGTGAGGATCCGTTCGAGGAGAGGGCGGGGGAGTGGGTCGCGAAGTACCCCGAGAGTCGTTGGTCCCGAGACGTTCATCTCGCTCTCGTGAACATCAAGGTCGATCGCAAAGACGTCGGGGCGGCGCCCTTGATCGAGACCTTCTTGAAGCGCTTTCCGAGTGATCCCGAGGCAGCGAAGCTTCGGGCGCTTCCGAAGTAGTTCTCACCGACGTCTCCACGGCAGGAATCGTGCCCGACTCGGTCGTCGAGAAATCGCGACGGATTCTCCGAGAGACCAGACTTCGAGCTCCGACGATGGTGTGAGAACACTGATCGGAGGGCGTCGGCATGCTGGTGCGGTTGATTCGAATCTCGGGGATCGTCGGTTGTTCGGTGAGTGGACTCGGAGTTGCGTCGCTCGCCTTGCTCAGTGTGCTGAGCGGCCGGCACGGAATCTGCGAGACGGCGATCGTGACCTGCTTCGGGTTTCTCGCGCTACTCGCGGGACTCGCGGGACTCGCGCTACTCGCGATTTCCGCAGCGTTAGCTACGACCTCCACATCCGCCGCGAGCGCGAGCTGCGATCCCGATCGCCTATCTCTGAGCGATCGGATCATCGGCCTGGGCGTCTGCGCCGTTCCGTGCACCTTCACAACGCTCGTGTTTTTCCACGAGCTCGCGAGTGGCCCACTCGCAGGCGGTCCGCGTCAGGAGTCGCGCCAGGTGCTTGCGGGACTTCCGTGGGCGCTGATGACTTCGCTCACGTTGTTCTTCGTCTCGAACGAGCTACTGAGTTTTCATGCGCTGGACGCGCAGCGATCGGCATGCACTGGAGGCCGAGGGCGACTCTGATGCCGAGGGTCGGCGGACGTCGAGATTCTGCGCGGGTCGAATTCGTTCAACGGTCTCATCTTCGTCTCGTCGTCATCGACCCTGGCGTTGATTATCGTCCACGCGGTCAGCCGGCGAGGTGGGTTTGTCTTAC
>CAYZGY010000048.1:0-3202 GCA_964478085.1 uncultured Planctomycetia bacterium | reverse complement strand
GTCGAATCCCTCGTAGAATGACGCGAGCCGGAAACACCGGACGCGCCGTCTCCTCTTTGCCACGCTCGAAACGTCGGAAGTGTCATGAGATCTTCTCTCGCACTCTGTGTTCTCATTCTCGTCTCGATTCTTCGCGCGGACGTTGCACCGGCTGCGCCACCGAATATCGTCTACATCCTCGCGGACGACCTCGGCTACGGTGATCTCGGCTGCTACGGCAGCGAGCTCGACTCGACACCGAACATCGACCGCCTCGCTGCCGGCGGGCTGCGGTTGACCGATTTTCATGCCGCGTCCTGGTGTGCACCGAGTCGACGAGCGTTGATGACGGGTTGCCATGCGAACCGTCCCTGGAATGCGAACGGCAAGCGATGGGGCAGGTTGGCGAGCGCGATCACGATTCCCGAGCTGCTGAAGAACGCCGGCTACGCGACGGCGCTTGTGGGCAAGTGGCATCTCGAGATGGCGAAGGGGCTCCATCCTCTCGATCAGGGCTTCGACTCGTGGTACGGCACGCGCGGCAGCAACGACTGGGACGGCCCACCGCCGAATTTCGAGTCCTTCCGCAGCGCACCCGAGAAGGCGTGGAAGACGCCGCTCTACATCGACCGCGAGAACAAGGGGCCGATCGTTCCGCAGTCACTCTTCACACGGAAGTACACGGAGGAGACGATCCGTCTGATCGAGAAGCACAAGGAGAAGCCGTTCTTCATCTACCTCGCTCACAACATGCCGCACGTGCCGATCTTCGCATCGGACAAGTTTCGCGGCAAGACGAAGAACGGCGTCTTCGGCGACGTTATCGCCGAGCTCGACTGGTCGGTCGGTGAAATCGTTCGCTCGCTCGAGGAGAGCGGCCTGCGCAAGAATACGCTCGTCGTGTTCACGAGTGACAACGGGCCTTGGTCGATGTTCGAAAAGTTCGGCGGTGTCGCGAAGCCTCTGCGCGGCGAGAAGTCGACGACGTGGGAGGGGGGCGAGCGCGTCCCGTGCATCGTCAACTGGCCGGGTCGCATCCGCCCGGGTGTCTCGGACGAGTTCATCCTGAACTACGACATCTACGCGACGGTCGCCGCTCTCGCCTCCACGAAGATTCCCGAAGGACACGCGATCGATTCGCTCGACATGTCGGGTGTTTTTCTCTCGGGGAAGAGTAGCCCGCGAAAGAAGCACGTCTACTTTCACCACCAGCCGATGGCGTTTCGCAGCGGTGACTACAAGATCCACTTCTTCACACGAGAGCGGACGCGCGAGCCCGAGACCGGAAAGCGCGAGCCGTCGGTTCCCAGGAAGCCGCCGCTCCTCTTCAACGTCGAGAAGAACGTCTCGGAGACGAAGAACATCGCCGCGGAGCATCCCGAGATCGTCGAGCGGCTGACGAAGGAGTTCCGCGAGGCGCAGGAGGCGCTGCGTGAGTGGCGGCCGTTTCAATGATCGCCGATCCCGGGGTTTTCGAGCCTGAGAGGGGCTTTCGAATCATGTCCTATCGCTCGAGAAGTCGTTCCGTCTCGTGGCTCGTTCTCGTCTGCGTGTTTCTCGCCGGTTCGACCGCCACGCGAGCGGAGAAGGCTCGACCGAACATCCTCTTCTGCATTTCCGACGACCAGAGCTACGCACACACGGGTGCCAACGGCGATCCCGTGATTCGGACGCCTGCGTTCGATCGCATCGCTCGGGAGGGAATCCGATTCACACGCGCGTTCTGTGACGCGCCGACGTGCGGTCCCTCACGAAGCGCGATCCTGACCGGCCAGCCGATCTGGCGACTCGAGGAGGCCGGCAACATTCACAGCACGCTGCCGAAGAAGTTCGCGACCTACTCCGAGATGTTGCGAGACGCGAGCTACTTCATCGGCCACACCGGAAAGGGCTGGAGCCCTGGAAATCTCGTCGTCGGAGGTCGGACGGAGAACCCCGCCGGGCCCGCGTTCAACGAGCACCGTTACGAAAAGTCGGAACAGCCGCCCGGCGTCTCGCGAAACAACTACTCGAAGAACTTCGCCGACTTTCTCTCGAAGCGACCGAAAGGGGCCCCGTTTTGCTTTTGGCTCGGAACCTACGAGCCGCACCGCGGCTTTCGACCGGGGCTCTGGAAGAATCGTGACCCCGCAGACGTCGTCGTGCCGCCGATCTTTCCCGATCACGAGATCGTTCGAGAGGACCTGCTCGACTACTTCCACGAGATCGAGCACTTCGACCGACACGTCGGAGAGGCCCTCGCGATACTCGACGAGCGCGGCGAACTCGACAACACGATCGTCGTCGTCACGAGCGACCACGGCATGCCGTTCCCGCGGGCCAAGGCGAGTCTCTACGACGCGGGGAGTCACGTGCCGCTCGCGATTCGTTGGCCGAAGGGAATCGCGGCTCCAGGGCGAAGCTTCGACGGCCTCGTCAATCTCAGCGACCTCGCGCCGACCTTTCTCGAGGCCGCGCGGCTCGAGCCCGCGAAGATGATGACCGCGCGCAGTCTTCTCGCCGTCTTCGCTTCGGCCGAGGCGAACGTCGAGGTCTTTTCGCAGGCCTTCGTCGCGATGGAGCGTCACGACGGTTGCCGTCGCGGCGGAAAAGGATACCCGTGTCGTGCAATTCGCACGTCGGACTTTCTCTTCATTCGCAATTTCGAGCCGACGCGTTGGCCGTCCGGAGATCCCGATCGGCGGAATTGCGCGCGCGACATTCCGTTCGGCGAGGTCGACTCGTCGCCGACGAAGACCTTGCTGATGGACGACCGCGAAAAGCCCGGGTATGGGCGACTCTACGATCTCGCCTTCGCCAAACGTCCCGCGGAAGAGCTCTACGATCTCTCGAAAGACGCCGCGCAGATGCGAAACGTCGCGAGCGATCCGAGCTACGCGAAGGTGCGCGAGCAGCTCTCCGCTCGATTGACCGATCACCTCGTCGAGACGAAGGATCCGCGGGCGACGGGCGGCGACGCGCCCTGGGACTTCTATCCCTACTACGGCCTGCGGCGGAACAAGGACTGGCGTGTCGATCGACGTCCGGGCTCGCCGGAGCCGTCGCCGCGTTCGCTCGCGCGACCTGGAGTCCCGATGCGCGGGAAGCGCGTCGACCTGCAACCGGCAGTGAACAAGTTTTCGCCAGGCTGGAAGGTGACGGACTGCGCGGGCGACATGAACCCTGGGCTGCGCGCCGAATTTCGCGGTCGGCGACACGTGCTGCTGACGCATCCACTCAATCG
>CAYZGY010000047.1:13586-18943 GCA_964478085.1 uncultured Planctomycetia bacterium | reverse complement strand
CTCCGGGTCGACGCGGAGATCGAGCCACGCGGCGCATCGCCGCGTCGTGACGTCAAGTGCGGCGAGACGAACGAGACCGAAGCGAATTTCTGTAGCAGCTGCGGCACGGCGATTCAGAAGACGCTCGCGTGCGTGGGGTGCGGAGAGATGAACGACCCCGACGCCCGCTTCTGCGACAATTGCGGCAGGCCCACCTCGAACGCGCAGTCCGAGAATTAGGGCACGGAATCCGTAAAGAAGCTCGAAGGTGAACTCCATGCCCTATCTCGCGCTTGTGGTAAGCTTGCTGGCACAGCCCGATGCCGAGGGCGGGCCGGTCGTCGTTCTACGCGGCACGACGGAGACCGAGAGGGCTCCCCACGGCGAGGGAAACGTCTACGCGCCGGAAATCCGTATCGAAAACGGCGTCTACCGCATGTGGTACGGCGGCCAAGGTCGAGATGGTCACGATCGCATCCATTACGCCGAGTCGCGCGACGGTACGAAGTGGAAGCGTCGAGGTGCGGTCCTCGAAGACAAGGAGGCGAATCACGTCAACGACCCTTCCGTGGTCAAGAAGGGTGAGGCGTATTTCTTGTACTACACGGTCGCCGGCTCCGGAGTGACCGACCGCATCGACGTCGCGACATCGTGGGATGGCATTCGGTGGGAAAGGATGGGCGTCGCACTGCGACCCGGTAGCGCTGGGGAATGGGATGCTCTCCTCGTCGGTCGTCCCTCGGTTCTCGTCGAGGACGGCGTCTTCAAGATGTGGTACGACGGTCGCAAAGACCTTCCGACGAACGCCCCGGACCCCGACGCTCCCAAGTCGGCGACGTCACGTCGCAGCGTGGGGTTCGCGACGTCGCGCGACGGATGGACCTGGGAGAAACACGCAGCGAATCCTGTCTTTGGTGAGGACGCGGGTGCCGTTCATGTCAGCCGGAGGGGTTCCGGGTATCTGATGCTCTACGAGTCACGCCAAGGCACACGCCTGGCAGAGAGCCGGAGCGGAACCGAGTGGGAATCGAGAGGACTCCTCGTTCGCCGCTCGGGCGACAAGGTCGACCGGCACGGCCATGTCACTCCATTCCTTCTGACGACGGACGGAGGCAAGCAGCTCCGACTCTTTGTGGGCGCGGCGCGGGCCACGTCCTGGGACCGAAACTCCATCGCACGATGGCAAGTAGACCCGAAGCGGCTCGACCAGCTGCTTCGAGTCCCTCCCGCGTCCGAAGACTGAGCTCAGACCTTACTCGAAGCGATACCCGTGCGGCTCGAACGGGCCGAGCTTGTTGATGGTCGCGTAGAGGTCCTGTGACATGCGCTCACCGTTCTCGCCTTGGAGGCGGTACCGTACGAGGAACTGCATCACGGGCTTCATGCCGTCGATCTCGAGGAAGACCCACTTCTTGTCGGAAGAGAGCTTCACCGATTTGACCTCGACCTTTTCGCGACCGGTCTTCTCGATGCCGTTTCCGACCGAGGGGTCGTAGTCCCTCGAGCCGTAGTTTTGGCGCCAGAGGTAGTTCCAGCGCTGGATCGAGTAGCTCTTGATGTTCTTCGCACGCTCTTCGTCGATCGGCTGCGAGAAGCCGAGAACGACGCCCTTCTTCGTCGAGTGAAGGGCCGTCGCGACGTGGAGCGGCTTGCCCGTGTGGCGGATGCGATAGAAGCCTCCCGACTGAGTGCGGTTTCCGGCCCAGCCGAAGAGGCCACAGATGTAGAGCTGGCCGTCATCCTTGTGGAAGCGTCCGCGCATCGTTCCCGTCGGGAACATCGGAATGTCGAGCTTGTACGCTCCGCCCTGCATGACGTCCTTCATCTTCTCGTGGAGGACGACCTGGACCTGGCCGGTGCCGTACGAGAGTGACAGGAGCTGGCCGCTCAACGCTCCCCACTTCGTGCTGTCGACCCAGAGCTGCGCGGCCGGCGAGCGATCGAAACGCTTGTGGAGCCAGCAGAGGGGCGCGTCGTAGGACTTCATCTTCTGGCCGTCTTCGAAGTACGACCAGTTGTAGCCGTAGAAGCCGCCCGGCTGCACCCAGTTGATGCGATTCATCGGCGTCCAGTGACCTTCCTGATCACTCGTGAAGAACGTGCCGTCCTCGTTGACGCAGAGGCCGTTCGGCGCACGGAAGCCCTTGGCGACGATCGTCGACTTCGCGCCGTCCTTCTTGACCTTGATCACGGTGCCGTGCTGCGGCACGACCGCGTCCTTGGCGTGACGACCACCCTTCATGTAGAAGAAGTTGCCGTCTCGGTCGGTCTGGAGGTCCATCGCGAACTCGTGGAAATGCTCGGTGACCTCGGCGTCGTTGTTGAAGTTCTCGTAGAAGTCGGCCTCGCCGTCACCGTTGAGGTCGCGCAGGATCGTGATCTGGTCGCGACCCAGCACGTAGATCGTCTCGTCGACAATCTTGAGGCCGAGCGGCTGGAACATGCCCGACGCGATACGCTGCCACGTGAGCTTGTCGAGGTCGGCGTCGATGCCGTCGACGACCCAGACGTCCCCCATCCAGTCGGCGACCGCGGCGCGCTTGCCGTCCTTGAAGAAGTCGAAGCCGCCGAAGCGGATCCAGGTCTGCCACGGGTTCTCGAAGGGAGGCGTGATCTCGTCGACCGCGAAGGTCTTGTCGTCCTTGCCGATCTTGCCCTTCGTCTCGAGCTTTTCGGGCCAACGCGGCTTGCTGCCCTTCGTCAGCGCGGTGAGGTTCGGGAGACCGACCTTGCGCAGTGCGTGAACCGCGAGAGTCTTGGTGAGGTCTTTCGAGCGCGAGTACGAGATGGTCGTACGAGTCGTCGAGCCTGACGCGGGAATCGTCAGACGTACGCCCGTCTTTGCGTCGACCGACCACGTCGCGCCCTCCGGTGCGGCGGTGAGGGCGATGAGCGTAAACTCTTCGTTCGAGGGATCGCTTCCGATCACGACGACCGACTTCGTCGCGTCGGCCGAGTCCGTCGCCTTGCCATCGAGCGAGTAGAGCGCGAGCTTTGCATCACCGTTCCCGCTCACCTGGAGCGTCAGCGGCTTAGCGACCTTGTCGAGCTGCATGTGGCGGAGGAACGCGTGACCGTCGTCGAGCTTCTCGAAGGCCGGCAGCTCGAGGACGTTTGCCGAGCCGACCGAGTACGAGAGGACGACCTGATCTTCGTGGAGGTAGAGACCCTTCCAGTGAGCCCACGCGCGCGGAATCGGTCCGTAGGGGAGCTTGCGCGGATCGTCGAAGCTGCCGTCGGCGTTCGCCCAGCCCGGCTTCTGCGGCGTCGCGAAGGTCATCTTGCCGTTGACGGTCGGGTGCGTGCCGTGCGAGCCGTCCCAGACGATGCTTCGCATGTTGAGGAAGCCACCGGTCCACGCGCCGCCGTAGCGCAGGAGATCGGTGTCGAACAGCATCGTCGCGTTGTTCGGATTGTTCGCGGCGTTCGTCGTCTCGCCCGAGACGCGTACGAGGATGCCCTTGTACGTCATGTTGCGACCCGGAGCCTCGACGCTCGCCGAGACGTAGGGGCCGTAGTTCATGTCCATCCAGCGCTTGCCCGTCGGTTTTGTTCGGGCCGAAGCGAAAGTGACGGAAATGAACAGAATCGAAAGGACGCTGAGAGCGATTTGCGCGCGCGGAAATTTCATCGGTTACCTCGATGTTCGTCTCGGACAGAGTGACGCCTGATTGTAACCGAGTCGGGCGCCCGGTAAACGGAAAGCGTGCAAGAGAGCGGGCACGTTCGGCCGATTTCTCGAGAACCGTGTCGACACGCGGATCCACGGCAGGGATCGGTAAGGAGACTCGATTCATGTCGGTCGACAGCAACCGGCGACGCACCAGCGCACTTCTCTTCTGCGTCGCGACCATCACGCTGGTCGTCGTTTTCTGGGGGGCCATCTCGCGCTGGTGGATCGACCGCGCTTTCGCGCTCGGCGATCTGCGCCGCTTCGAAGAGGTCGTCGCGAATGGTAAGACTACAAGCAGCCCAACTCAGTCGATCTCCTCGATGACCTCGATGATCTCGAACGAAGTCGCGGGAACGATGTCTCGGTGTGTCCCGTGCGAGCTGACTTCATCGAGTGTCAGCACGTCGCTGTCGTGCCGGACGGACAAGACGTACGCGAAGAGTCCGAGTCTATCGTTCTGAAGCTCCGAGCTCGAACGGACGGTCGTTTCGAGCCCGATGCGGCCATCGACTGGAACGTGAATCGCGCTATCTGTCCTCGATAGCTGAATCGAAAGAGACGGAGACTTCTTCGCCCGGACGAAGCGGCTTCTCGGCGTGAAGGCCGCTCGAGGAAACGAGCGCCACCACCAAGAGCCCACTTCGAAGCAGCGAGCGGTATCGACGAGTTTCGTGACTCATGAGAATCCCCCCCAATATCGAGGTCGCGTGCACAACTTCGTAGTTTACCTCGATGGTCGGCTCGGACAAAGTAGAGCCGGTTCGCAAATGAGTCCTGTATCCGGAAAATCGATGCTCTCCCGTCTTTCGGCCCTTCGATCGCCTCGTGTCGCCCTGTTTCTCTTGAGCGCGATGCTCTCGATCGAAGTGGCCTTCGCTGAGGACCGGCACGAGCATGCCTTCGTCGCAGGATTCGAGCGACTCGTGCGCGAGGCGAAGAACGATTCAGCGCTCGCCGACGCGGGCGAGCTGCTTCTCGGCGAGCTCGGCTGCGTCGCGTGCCATCTTCCGAACGATGAGGTCGTCGGGCGCGTCGAGGAAAAGCGCGGGCCGCGACTTCGCGACACGGCTTATCGCGTTCGTGAAGGATGGCTTCGGCGATACCTCAGTGATCCGCACGCGGCGAAGCCCGGCACGACGATGCCGAAGCTCGCACGTTCGAAAGAAGACGTGGAGGCTCTCGTTCATTTTCTTGCGACGAAAACATGGAAGGATCGTCTCGCGGAGCCCGTGGGGGAGTCCGAGAGAAAGCCCGACGCGGCGCGTGGTCGCGAGCTCTTTCATCGCGTCGGATGCGTCGCGTGTCATGCACCCGACCCGAGCTACGAGCCGGTCGCCGATGCGGTCGACGTCGAGCGGGAGGCGATCGAGACGAAGTCCGCGCCGCTCGTCGCTCTCGGCGAGAAGTACGCTGCGGGGGCGCGCGGCCCCGGTTTCGCCCGGACAACCTGGCGGTGATGGAAAAGCTCATCACGCGTCCGCACGGAAGGATGGCCGACTTCGAGCTTTCGTCCGAGGAGGCCGCGGACATCGCGGTGTTCTTGCGCGGAATCGAGCGTGTCGAAGAATCCTCGCTCGCGAAGACGCTTCGCGTCTATCCGGCCCTCGCGAAGCGGGGAGCGGCGCTCTATCACGAGCTCGGTTGCTCGGCGTGCCATCACAATGAGGACGCGCCGCCGGCGAAGGTTCTCGCTCGCTCGCCGAAG
>CAYZGY010000047.1:9302-13576 GCA_964478085.1 uncultured Planctomycetia bacterium | reverse complement strand
GGCTCTCGGGACATCGCTCGAGTCGGGTTGCCTGTCGCGGGAAGGTGTTGCGAACTCCCCGCATTACACGCTCTCGACGAAGCAAGTTGATGCACTACGCGCGGCGATTCGCCGCATCGCTTCGGGCCAGGTCTCGAGCTTGAGCGCGGCCGAGCGTGCGGATCGTACGCTCGCACGATTCAACTGCTACGCCTGTCACGCGCGCGGCGCTCACGAGGGCGTCGATCCCGGTCGTCGTCTCTACTTTCGTGCTGTCGACGAGGTCGACATGGGTGACGAGGGACGCTTTCCCCCGACGCTCACCGAGATCGGACGCAAGCTCAAGCCCGCGTGGTTCGAGGGTGTGCTCGACGGAAGAAATGAGCTCAGGCCTTATCTGTGGACGCGCATGCCGCGCTTCGACTTTCACGATACCGCGAAGGTCGTCGCCGACTTCCGCGAGGCCGATCGCAAGTCGAGCGACAAGCCGTACGAGGTCATCGGACGCAATCGCTACGGTCGCGCCCTCGTCGGCATGGATGGCGTGCGCTGCATCCAGTGTCACGATCTCGCCGGCCGCAAGTCGCTCGGCATCCGCGCGCTCGACCTCGCCTCGACGGCCGAGCGTCTCGACCCGCTCTGGTATCGCGAGTTCCTGCTCGATCCCGCGTCGAAACGGCCCGGCTCGCGCATGCCCGCGATGTGGCCGGGCGGCGACAGCCTCTTTCCGAAGATCCTCGGCGGCGATACGTCGAAGCAGCTCGACGCAACGTACATCTACTTGATGGAGTCGGAGCACACGCGTCTTCCGGTCGGTATGGAGAAGAAGGACGAGTACGAGCTGCGGCCTGAGGATCGTGCGATCGTGCTGCGCACGTTCATGAAAGACGCCGGCGCGCGTGCGATCGCGGTCGGTCTGCCGGGCGGAGTGAACGGCGCTTTCGACGCCGGGTCGGGTCGTCTCGCGCTCCTCTGGCGTGGACGCTTCCTCGACGCCGAAGGGACCTGGGACGATCGCTTCGCGCCTTTCGAGGAGCCACTCTCGAAGGACGTCCTCGAGCTGCCGTCGGGACCGGCGATTCGCGTCGGTGATGGCTCGAAGGCCGCGTCGAAGTATCGAGGCTATCGACTCGACGAAGGCGGTGCGCCGATCTTCCATTGGGAGACACGCGGGCTCGTCGTCGAAGAGCGCTTCGGTGTCTCGCCGCGGGGCGAGGGCTGGATTCGCAGGCGCCTCGACGTGCGCGACGTTCGTCCGCCGGGCGAGATCGATGCGTCGAGGTCGATCTCGTTTCTGGCGGCTCGCGGTGCGAAGGTCGTCGTCGTTTCACCTGAACGCGGCGAGGCGGAGAAAACGAAGTCGGGCGATCTTCGAGTGCCGCTTCGCTTCGAGAAGGGAGTCGCGCGCGTGGAGGTGGATCTTTCGTGGTAATTCGATTCGCGCGACTCTCGATGCTGCTGGTTCTCGCGGGTGCTCTCACCGCCGACGAAGACGAGTTCTATCGACTCGAGTCGATCCCGCTGCCCGAAGGATTCATCTTCGAGGTCAGCGGACTCGACACGCTCGCCGACGGGCGACCGATCGCCGCGATTCGCAAGGGCGAGGTCTGGGTCGTCGACGGCGCGTACGGCGATGATCTCTCGAAGGTGCGCTACACGAAGTTCGCCGAGGCGCTCCACGAGCCGCTCGGTCTTCTTCGCTCGGGCGAATCGTTCTACCTCGCGCAGCGCGGCGAGGTCACGCGACTTCGTGACACGAACGGCGATGGAGTCGCCGACGAGTACTGGAACGTCGCGAGTGATTTCGGTCTCACGGGGAACTACCACGGTTACGCGTACGGCCCGAAGCGTGATCGGCACGGAAACCTGTGGATCACGCTCAACATCCCGATCGGGAAAAAGCCGCTCGCCGACGAGCGCTGGCGCGGCTGGGGTGCCGTCGTCACGCCTGAGGGGAAGTTCGAGCCGATGTGCGCGGGCATGCGCTCCCCGAGCGGGCTCGGCGGGAATCTCGAGGGCGACGTCTTCTACACCGATCAGCAGGGCAACTGGATTCCGACGTGCACGCTGTCACACCTGCGGCGCGGCGCGTTCTACGGTCACGCCGACTCACTGCGATCGTGTAAGCTCGAAGGCTCGCCGATCCCGCATCCGGGAAAGCTCCCCGCCGGCAAGACGGTCGTCGAGGCCGCGCGACTCATCGACGCGTACCAGCTTCCCGCCGTCTGGTTTCCGTACCGCAAGGCGGGCATGTCGGCGACGGACGTCGTCTGCGACACGACGCGTGGCGCCTTCGGCCCCTTCGCGGGTCAGCTCTTCGTCGGCGACTTCACGACCTCGTCGATCTTGCGCGTCTTCCTCGAGAAGGTCGACGGCGAGTACCAAGGGGCGTGCTTCCGCTTTCGCGAGGGCTTTCAGTCGGCGGTCTTCCGCATGACCTTCGGGAAGGACGGCACGCTCTTCGTCGGAGAGACGAATCGCGGTTGGAACTCGCTCGGGACGAAGTCCTACGGCTTCGAGCGCTTGCGTTTCAGGCGGAAGATGCCCTTCGAGGTCAAGGAGATGCGCGCGCGACCCGACGGCTTCGAGCTCGAGCTGACGAAGACTGTCGACGGGGAAACGGCGTCGAATCGCGATTCGTACAAGCTCTCGAGCTACACGTACAAGTACCACGCGACGTACGGAAGCCCCGAGATTGATCGCAAGCAGCACCAGCTTCTCTCCGTCGACATCGACGACTCCGGAAAGGTCGTTCGCATCGTCACGGAAGGCCTGCGTGCGGGCTACGTGCACGAGCTCGAGCTGCCGGGACTGCGCGATCGTGATGGTGAGCCGCTTCTTCACGACTCCGCGTACTACACGCTCAATCGGATTCCGGACGCCTGAGCGGCCGCTGGAAGATCGTCATCGTCGTGCTCGTGCTCGGGGCGCTCGCAGGTTTCGGATGGGGTTTCTGGCCGCGCTTCGTCGAGTGGAAGCTGACCGCGGATCTCGAGTCGAACGACGACGCGATCCGGCGCGGCGCGTCGAACGCGCTGATCGAGCGTCGCGTGAAGCGGGCGATTCCGGCGATCGCACGAGCGTTCGTGAAGCGCGATCCGGATGCTCTGAAAGATTGGCAGACGAAGAGCGTCGACGACCACGAGCTCGCGCTCAGCTTCCAGAAGCTCACGGACCTCAAGCTCAAGAAGAACCTCGACTCGGTCTCCGAAGCTCTGGTGCACACGAAGCGCTGGCGTGCGGGCATGTCGATCGCGCTCTTCAACATGCTCGAGCTGTCGATGAACGTCTCACCGACGGGGCTTCCCTGGGTGACGTCGAACGCGAAGTTGCCCGAGCTCGGGCTCGTCCTGCCGGACGGGGTCGCGACGCGTGTGACCGGGTCGATTCCGGTCTCCGCCGTCGACGCGCCAGACGGTCTTCTCGCGCAGGCCTACTCCGTCCATGACCAGGCTTCGAGGTTGCCCTCAGTCGACGGTGCGCCTTCTAAGCACCTCGCTTCGCCTTCCGCGTGATTCGCCAGACCCCGAACGGATTGTGGTAGAGGTCGTCCGGCTCGAACTGCGTGCACGGATCCTTGTCGAGGCGGTAGTGCTTCGACTTCTCGTCGACGCTGAAGGTGTGCCCGTCGTCGAGCTTCGGTTCGTCGAGGAGCAGGTGCCCACAGAACATGTGGAGAAGCTCGGTGGCGTCGTCGGGACTGAGGTCGGCTTCGACGAAGGCGTCGGGAAGGCCGAGGTTGTGCATGCCACACGAGAAGAACACGCCGTCGGCACCGTAGAAGGTGACGTAGGCGGCGAGCAGATCCTCGAGCTTCGTCTTGAGGCAGAAGTCGAGCCACGCCGCGGGGCTGTGAGCGATCCCGGCGGACTCGACGATGACGGCCAGTCCGCCCGCCCGGAGAAGCCCGTTCGCGACGTGAAGAAGCGTTTTGGCGTGCTCGGTCGTGCCGCCCGACGCGACGAGGTAGATCGTGAAGGTGTGACGATCGATCGCCTCGAGGGCCTCGAAGCTCAGCGCGCCCCGCGAGGCGAGCTGAAACGCGTCGCGTAGATCCGAATTGGGCTCGAGAATCTGGACGTCGAAACCTTCGTTGGTCGCGCGATCGAGGAGAACGCCGTCGACGAGGACGTAGCCATCGCTCCTCTCGGCGATCGCGCTCGTGATCTCGTCGCGGCTCTCCCAAGTACCAGGAATACCGAGAACAGTCTTTGGCTTAGGCATTGCGCTCCGCGCCTCCTCAGTCACGACTCCCACCTGCTGTCCCCAACAAGACTCGAGGGCGTTTTGAGGCC
>CAYZGY010000047.1:0-9292 GCA_964478085.1 uncultured Planctomycetia bacterium | reverse complement strand
CTTTGCGAGCCGTTTCCTACGGCTCGCAAAGCCCTCGAGTGTCGCGGCGGGTCGCCGCGATTCGACGATCTCTCTAGAAGCGACCGCCATCGACTCCCACTCCGACATCGACGTCCGTCCCAACCGCTGACTCCGCAGGCCTCATTTCGTTTTCTCCTGTGTCTCTTCGAGGACACTCATTCCCTGGCGAAACGTGATGTCGACCGGGATTCCTCCGGCCGACAGACGCGCCAAATCTTCCTCGAGCCGCTCGCTCATGCTGCCGAGCCGCTCGATCAGCTCCTTGGCACCGTCGTAGTCTCCGTCACCCTGCAGCTTGAGGATGATCGCGGTGAGCTCGGCGACGGCTTCCCCCATCTTCTCGAAGTTGCAGAAGTAGGTGCCCGTCTTCGGATCGCGCGTGAACACGCCCTTCTCCTCGAAGAAGTTGAAGCGCAGCATGTTCGCTTTACCGTGCGCGCTCGAGGCGCCGAAGCGAACAGACCGGAAAGTCCCCGCGAGGAAGGTGACGTAGTGATCTTCGAGTGATCCCTTCTTGAGGATCCCTTGCTCGTAGAGCTTCGCGATCATGAAGAGACCGAGGATGTCGGCCTTGCCTTCTTCGATCGCGCCCGACTCGTCCTTGAGGGCCTCGCGGACGGTCTTGCCGCTTCCGTCGATGAGGAGCTTGATGCCGAGGCCGTGCGCGACCTCGTGAAACATGATGTTGCCGAAGAACGCGTCGAAGGTGATGTGTTTGCGCTGCGACTCGTCGATGAGCACGTCCGAGAGCGGCAGTAGGATTTGATCGTACTTCGCACGCATCGCGTTCTTGAGTTGGAGACGTCGCGCGCCCTTCGCGAGCTGCACCTCCTCGTCGTTGGGCAGATTGATCGCGATGGTTTTCGATCCGGCGTTGCAGTCGCCCGCGTAGTAGACGACGTCGTACGCGTTGAGATCGGAATTCGAGCCGGGCTCCTCGGCGCGGTACTTCTCGGGGACCGGGAGGCCGCGTTGCAGCGCGGGAAGCAGCTCCGCGTACTTCGCGAGTCGATCGCTCCATTCGCGATCCTTGATCAGCACGAAGCCTTCGTGAGCGGCTTTGGCGCCGTAGAGCTTGTCTTCGTACGTCTCGATGGGGCCGATGACGACGTCGAGCCCGTTCGTCTTCATGTCCATCCACGCCATGTCGCTCTCTTGGTAGTCGTCGGCTCGGAGCGCCTGGGCGCGCAGTGTCAGGTAGTGCTTGAGTCCCGCGTCCTCGGCGAGCTCGGCGGCGTCCTCGAGAAGGTCCGCCGTACGCTTCGTGCGATCGGGGAAGGCGAGGTGGTAGGGAATCGCGACGAGCATTCCTTGCGCATCGCGACGGACGACCGTGTAGAGCGACGTGAGCTGCTTCGCGGTTTCGGGATGCTCCTCGATCCACGCATCGAACTCCCGTTCCGTCAGATCGGCGGGATAGAAATTCGCGCCGCGGGGCTTCTTGCCGAATCCGGGAAGGAAGGGCTCGTTGTCTTCGAGACGATCCCAGGGGCCGTAGTTGATCTCGACGTAGCGCCTCTCCTTGTCGCTCAGTCCGCGCGCGAAGAGCTCCTCCTTGTTGCCGTAGGCCTGCTGCCAGAAGATCGCGTCCATCTCTTTGGAGGCGTCGATGAGGATCGGGATCATCTTCCGCTCGTTCTCACTGAGCTTCGAGAGATCGGCGGTAAGCGTGACCTCGGCGTACTTCGCGAGGCGATCGTCGATCGTCACGACGGATTCACGCTGACGGCACGAGGTCGTCAGGAGGAGCGCTGCCAGGATCGAGAGGAGGGCGGTGAAGGAGAAGCTACGTCGGAGCATCATCGGTTGCGTTTTCGTGTCGAGAGTGAATAAAGAGAGTTCTCGTTCGTCGTACGCGCTTGCACAGAGATCTTTCGGAACGGCGTGGCTACGACCTAAAAGAATGCGGACGCCATCGAGGACCATCACCGCTCGTAGCCGAGGTGGCCCTCTCCTCAGGTTTTCGGGTCAAGGGCTCTCCACGAGCATCGAGTACTGAAGCGAATCGTAGACGGCACGGCGAAAGTCATCGCGGATCTTGAGGTGCCCGTTCGGGTGGAGCTGCGTCATCAGGATCGCGACGAGCTCTCGTTCGGGATCGACCCAAAAGTACGTATTGAAGAAGCCTCCCCAGCCGAAGGCACCCGGCTCGCCGAGGCCCGTGCCGCGCTCCTTCTCGGTGACGACGCCGAAGCCGAAGCCGAAGCTGCCGCCGTGGTTCGCGACGCGACTGAGGACGGGGTCGAGGTCGCCGCATTGATTCGAGGTCATCTGCTCGACCGTCTCCTTCTTGAGGATGCGCCGGCCGTCGAGTTCGCCGCCTTGGAGCATCATCTGGCAGAAGCGGAAGTAGTCGCCCGTCGTCGAGACGAGACCCGCGCCACCGGAGAAGAACTGGTTGCCGCTCTTGAGCGGGTAGGTCTGCGAGTAGACGAGGAGACCGTTCTCGACGGGGCGATCCTTCGGCATCGGCGTGATCGACGCGTCGGCGCTTCCGGCGTAGACGACCGAGAGGCGGCCGATCTTGTTCTTCGGCAGAGCGAAGTGTGTGTCGTTCATCCGGAGCGGCTCGAAGATGCGCGTGCGGAAGAACTCCTCGAGCGTCTTTCCGGAGGCGACCTCGATGACGGCGCCGAGGACGTCGATCGAGAGGCTGTACTCCCAGTCCTTTCCGGGCGAAAAGAGAAGCGGGGCTTTCGCGATACGCTTCGCGTTGTCGAGTGCCTTGCCGCCGGTCTCGACGAGACCGTCGGAGACGCCGAGCTCGAGGTACTTCGGTCCGAGGTACTCGTGGTTGAAGAAGCGGTACGAGAGGCCGGCGGTGTGCGTCAGCAGATGTCGGATCGTGATCTCGCCGCTCGCGTCGGTCATCCCCCAGGACGGCTTCTGCCCCTCGACCGGCTCCGACTTGAGAAGCAAGAGAGGCTTGGCGAATTCGGGAATGAACTTCGAGACGGGATCGTCGAGCGAGATGACGCCGTCCTCGACGAGGATCATCGTCGCGACGCTCGTGATCGGCTTCGTCATCGATGCGATGCGGAAGATCGAGTCGGTCTTCAGTGGCGCTCCGCGTTCGACGTTGGCGTAGCCGAAGGACTCGTGGTACGCGACTTCGCCGGACCGCGCGACGAGCACGACGCCGCCCGCGATCTTCTGCTCCTCGACGTGCCGGAGGACGACGTCCCCGATCGCGTCGAGCTTCGCTTCGGAGAAGCCGAGCTTGTCGAGCCGAGAATCGAACATCCCGCGGCAGGAGACTGAGCCGAGGATGAGTGGAACGGCGAGGGGAATGACGAGCGTAAGGAGCGCGGCGCGCCCGAGGCACGGGTGAATTCGGCGGGGGCGTTCGTGCATGAGTCTCTTGTTTCGGTGGGGGGAGCCGAGAGGACGTGTTCCGCTACCGGAGTTCTTGTACAGCCCGCGGGCCCTCGGTGACAATGATCGTTCGACACCATTTTCGAATCCCTGGCCGCCGAGACGAAGAGTGATGCTTCGATTCCCGACCTTCCGTTCGTTGACCGTCCGTTCGCTGACCTTTCTCGTGCTCGTCACTCTCGCCCTGTCCACAGCCCGTGCGGAAGATTCACCGCGCTGGCCTGCGTTTCGCGGCGTCGCCGCGCGTGGCGCGCCGGTCGTCGATACTGCGAAGACTCCGGAGAAGTGGGACATCGACAAGGCCACGAACGTCCGATGGCGCACGAAGATCGCGGGGCTCGGACTCTCGAGTCCCGTCATTTGGGGCGACCGCGTCTTCCTGACCACCGCGGTTGGCGAGAAGGGCGCGAAGCTCAAGGTCGGTCTCTACGGTGACATCGGATCGGTGAAGGACACGTCGAAGATCGAGTTCCGCGTCGTCGCGCTCGATCGCGAGACGGGCAAGGTCGTTTGGGACCGTGCCGCGCATACGGGCGTGCCGGCGATCAAGCGTCACCCGAAGTCGAGCCACGCCAACTCGACGCCTGCGACAGACGGTAAGAGGGTCGTCGCGTTCTTTGGCTCCGAGGGGCTCTTCTGCTTCGACATGCACGGCAAGGAGCTTTGGAAGGCGGACCTCGGCCGGCTCGACTCGGGCTACTACGTCTTCCCGGGGGCGCAGTGGGGCTTCGGGAGCTCGCCCGTGATTCACGAGGATCGCGTCATCGTCCAGTGCGATGTCCAGAAGAGCTCCTTCGTCGCGGCGATCTCGCTTGAGACCGGCAAGGAGATCTGGCGCACCTCACGCAAGGAAGTGCCGACTTGGTCGACGCCGACGATCGACGTGCGGGACGGCCGCGCGCAGCTCATCGTCAACGGCTACCTCCACATCGGCGGCTACGACGTCGCGACCGGCAAGGAGATCTGGAATCTGCGGGGCGGCGGAGACATTCCCGTGCCGACGCCCATCGTCTGGCAAGACCTCGTCTTCGTCACCAACGCGCACGGCTCGTTCTCGCCGATCTACGCGCTGCGCACTTCGGCGAAGGGAAAGATCCGCCTCGGCGACAAGGACTGGAAGCACGAGTCGCTCGTTTGGTCGAAGCGTCGCGGCGGAAACTACATGCAGACACCGATCGTCTACCGGGACCTGCTCTACGCCTGTCGCGACAACGGCGTCCTCTCGTGCTTCGACCCGCGCACGGGCGATCGCATATTCCAAAAGCGCCTCGGACGCGGCACGACGGGCTTCACGGCCTCGCCGGTCGCAGCGGACGGCAAGCTCTACTTCACGAGCGAAGACGGCGACGTCTACGTCCTCGCCGCGGGGCGTGAGCACAAGGAGCTCGCCGTCAACGAGCTCGGATCGTCGTCGATGGCGACGCCAGCCGTCGGCGCAGGGGAGATCCTCTTCCGGACGCGGACGGAGCTGCTGTGCGTCGGGGAGTAGGGGCGTCGGGGAGTTATGAGGACGTCGAATTTCGTCGCATGCATGACGCTGTTGATCGTGGTGTTCGCAGGGCCGATTTACGCGCAACGAAACACAACGCCAAAGATCTCGTACGAGACGCTGCACCAGCTGCCTAACGAAGCCGTCGACTCCGTCGGCTTTCTGGGGCACTTGTCAGGTCGCGAGGACTTTCGAGGGCGAGAAACCGTCGTGCACCATTCCATCAACGGGAGTTTCTCCCTGCGCAGCGGCAAGTGGAAGCTGATCTTCTGCCCGGGGAGTGGCGGGTGGTCGGCACCGAGACCGATTCGGCCCAAGGCGGCGAAGAAGCCGGCGGCCGAGAGACGCGATCGAATCGAGTGGGCGCAGCTCTTCGACTTGTCTGCCGATCCCGCGGAAGAACGAAACGTCGCGAAGGATCATCCAGAGGTCGTCGAGAGGTTGACGAAGGTGATCCGCGGGCAGATCGACAGGGGACGGTCGACTGAGGGAGAGCCTCAGAAGAACGGCGGCGAGACTCATCTCTATCCGAAATGGATCCGAGGCTTACGGTCCGCTCGCTCGAATCGAACTCGGTCTTGAAGAGACGATCACGTTTCCGTGAGGGTCAATCGAGAATCGACAGAGTCTCGACCCAGATCGGCCCGTTCCCCACTTCGTACTGCTCGATCTTCTTCAGCTTCCCCGACGCTTCGATCCGATAGGCGCCGAGCCGGGCGTCCCCTTGTCCGGCGACGTAGACGAACTTGCCGAGCTTGTCGATCGTGAAGGATCTCGGGACGCGTTCGCAGGGAGTGTGACCGATCAGCCGCAGGTGTCCGGTCTGGCGATCGATGCGGAAACCGACGATGCTGTCTTGGCCCGTCGGCGCGCGTCGCTTCGTGACGTCGCGATTGGACACGTAGAGAAATCGCGAGTCCGGCGTCACGTGAAGGTCGGCCGTCGTGATGAAGCCATCGAATCCCTCGGGCTGGGTCACGATGTTCTGTACGGACTTCAGCGTCCCCATCTCGGTGTCCCATTGCCAGACGCCGATGCCGGGGCGCTCGCGTTCGTTGGTGGTGTAAGCGATCGAGAGGTTGGGATGGAAGACCATGTGTCGGGGCTGCTTCGCCTCGTCTTTGCCTTGCGGTCCAGTCGCGAACGGCGGGTCGTTCGGTTCGGAAGTCCCGACCTGTGCGGTGAAGTGATTGACGAAGACCTTATTGGGTCCGGTGGCGGGGACGAGCAGCCAGTGATTGTCCGGCGAGAAGACCGCGCTGTGCGCCTTCTTCTCGAGCGTCAACTCCTGAACGGTGGTGCCGCGGTAAATCGGGTCGATCTTCCAGATCGATGCCTTGCCAGGACCGTAGTGATTTCCAGCCAAGAACTCGCCGTTGTTGTCGGTCATCAAGTAGCCCGGCCGTAGCTTGACCTTCGCGCGATGGACGAGCTTCAGCTTGCCGCCCTTGCCGAGCTCGAGCGTCGCGATCGCCGGCGCTCTCTTCCTCTCGCCCGTGGTCGCCGCCACGGCGTACATCAGCTTTCGATTCGGGGCGAAGGTGAACGGTCCCGCGCCATCCAATTGCAGTTTTTGAAGAAGCGAGAGCTCGCCGCTCTCCTTGTCGACGTCGAAGATCGAGAGATGCCCGCCCGCGGCCAGGTAGAGCCGTTGCTCGGAGTCTCGCGGATCTCCGTCGCGCGGCGCCGGGTCCGGATTCGGCATCTCGTTCAGCACTGCGCCCAGGCGCTGTCGTGCTTTGCGGCTCGCTTCGGTGTCGGCAGCGGCGAGGATCGGCTGCTGCTCGAGCTTGTCGTTCGGTACGTCGAAGAGCTTTCCGTCGCCGTAGAGCTTGTATCTCTTGTCGCGAGCGAAACGGATCTTCCGGAACTGATCTTTGTCCCAACCGGGTCGCGGGTCGTAGTGACAGAAGACCCACGGGCGCACTCGACCGGGCTTGCCGAAGAGCTGGGAGTAGAAGCTGATCCCGTCGAGCTCGGCCTCGCGAGGAACGGGTCGTCCGGCAGCCTCGAGGACGGTCGGCAGGAAGTCGGTCGAGTCGACGAGATTGTCGTTAAGACCTGGGCGGATCTTACCCGTCCACCGGACGATCAGCGGGACGTGAGTACCCGCGTCCGTCGTGCGACCCTTTCCCCCGACGACCGGACCGTTCTTCGTCTGGGAGACGATCTTCCGATGCGTTCCGTTGTCGCTGTAGAAGATGACCAGCGTGTTCTTGCCGAGTCCGAGCTCGTCGATCTGCTGGACGATGCGGCCGACGCACTTGTCCATGTACGCGACCATGCCCGGAAAATGGCGAGTGTCTTCTGCCTCATGAGCGGACTTGTCGGACCAATCCTCGCTGTCGGGCGTCGGCACAAACGGGCGATGCGGCAGCGCCATCGCGTAGTAGACGAAGAACGGTTTCGGGTCGTCCTTCTTGCGCTTGATGAAATCGTTGATGAACTCGACCCAGTGATCCGGGCCGTACTTGCCCTCGAGTTCCTTCAGGAGCTTCCCGTTTTCGTAGGTCGTGGGTTCAGCGAATCGCGAGCCTTTGTCCTCCGTCTCCCAGGCGTGGAACAAGCTGTACTCGTCGAATCCCGCATCGGGGACCTTCATCCCTTTACCGCGACGCAGGTGTGAGCCCGGATAGCTCGGTGGGTCGTAGCTCTGCAGCTGCCACTTGCCGGCGATACACGTCGTGTAGCCCGCGTCCTTCAGGTAGTGGCCGATCGTCTTCTCCCGAGGGTCGAGAGTGCCGAAATAGAGCCAGTTGCGGTTGTTGTACTTGCCCGTCATCAACTGGACGCGCGTATTCGTGCACAGCGGTTGCGAGTACGCGTGGGTGAAACGCAGACCCTGCGTGGCCAGTCGATCGAGAGCCGGCGTCCGGTAGCTCGTGCCGCCGTAAGAGCCCAGGCCTTCGACGCCGATGTCATCGGCCATGATGAGAACGATGTTCGGGCGCTCCGCAGCGACCAGCGACGATGTAAAGCCTGACGTGATGAGTGCGAACAGGACGAAAAGGCGAAGGCTCACCATACTAGGCCTTGAAGAGCTGATCGATCTTGCCGTCGCTGTCCGCGAACGTCTCGGTCGGAACTTCCAGGGCGTTCAACATGCTGACGAAGAGATTGGACAGCTTCTCCTTGCTCTCGTCGAACTGGATGTAGCGCCCGTGCTGGACGCCCATGTTCTTGCCGCCGGCAAGAATCAGCGGGTAGTTGCGGGCGTTGTGGTAGGTGCTGTTGGCGCTGCCGTAGAAGACGAGCGTGTTGTCGAGGAGCGAGCCGTGCTCATCTTTGGCATCGGTCAGACGCTGGAGCAGGTAGTCGAGCTGCTCGATCAGGAAGCGGTCGTAGATCGCCCACTCTTTGTAGTTCTTCTCGCTCTTGCCGTGCGACATCGCGTGGTGATCGATGAAACCGAAGAGCACCGTCGAGAACTTGGAGCCGAGCCCCAGGTTGTCCTCGCGTACGAGCATGTAGTTCGCGACGCGCGTGATGTCGGTCTCGAAGCCGAGCACCATGAGATCGCACATGCTGCGAATGTACTCTTTGGGCGACTTGAGCGTCACCGAGAGGTCGAGGTGGGAGGAGTCGAACTTCTTCATCGGCACGTTTTGCCAAGCCTCGAGCCGCTCGATGCGGGCTTCGAGGTCTCGCAGCGTCGCCATGTACTCGCCGAGCTTTCGCTGATCGGCCGCTCCGAGCTTCCTCTTGAGTCGCTTGGAGTCTTCTAAGACGAGATCCACGACGCGTCGCTTCTTCTGAAGCTCGACCTTGCGGGCCTTCAGGCTCTTCGCGTCGTCGATCACGAAGAGGCGCTCGAAGATCCGGCGCACGTCGTTCTCGGCGGGGATCGGCTGGCCGTTTCGGTCGAAGGCGAGAGTCGTCGCCCGGCCGCGGTAACCGGTGCCGCCGTCGGTCGACATGTTCATGAAGGAGTACCGCGTCTCGTCCTGGTAGTGTTCGGCCACCACCTGGTCGAGGGAGATCGTGTTGCGATACTCTCGGCCGACATCTCCGCCGGTCAGCCAGCTGTCACCGGCCGTGTGGCCCAGCAAATTGCGGGACCTCGGGTGGGACAGACCGCCGAAGATCGTGAACTGGTCACGCTTCGCCGCCAGCGGCTCCAAGACCTTGGTCATCTTGTAGTCGCTTCCAGGCTCGTGCGGGAACCAGTGCCAGTCGTCCCGGATCTCGGTGAGCTTCTCGTGAGGCAGACTGACACCGTTACCGACGTAGAAGTTCAGGAGCCGCCGCGGCTGCTTCGCCTGCGCCTTCTTCGTGTCGCCGGCCATCGCCTCGAAGAAAGGCAGGCAGCAGGACACGCCGATGCCCTTGAGCATGGTTCGACGATCGAGGCGCCACGATGTGTCCTTCACGACACGCTCCTATTTTCTGGAGAACAACGGTCTCGTG
>CAYZGY010000046.1:0-18950 GCA_964478085.1 uncultured Planctomycetia bacterium | reverse complement strand
GATGGTGGACGGTGAAGCCACCCTCGACGCCCGGGACGAGCTGGTTCTTCAGTCGGATGTTCCCGAAGGTACCACGGACCATGACCTCGTGGTTGCCGCGACGCGAACCGAAGGAGTTGAAGTCGACGCGCTGGACGCCGTTCTCCTCGAGGTAGCGCTCGGCCGGGCTGTTCGAGGGAATCGCGCCGGCGGGCGAGATGTGATCGGTCGTGACCGAGTCTTGGAGAAGCGCGAGGACGCGTGCGCCCTGAATGCCCGAGATCGGCGGGACTTCGGACGTCAGGCCCTGGAAGAAGCTCGGCTCGCGGATGTACGTCGACGAGTCCTGCCAATCGAAGATCTCCCCACCCGCGACAGGAATCGCGTTCCAATCCTCGTTGCCGTTGAAGACGTTTCCGTACTCCTCCTGGAACATCTCGGGCTTGAGCGACGAGACGAGCGCGTCGCTGATTTCCTGCTGCGTCGGCCAGATGTCCTTGAGGTAGACCGGCGAGCCGTCGCTGCCATTTCCGATCGGATCGGTCGCGAGGTCGATGTCCATCGTGCCTGCGAGCGCGTACGCGACGACGAGCGGAGGCGAGGCGAGGTAGTTCGCACGAGTCGCCGGATTGACGCGACCCTCGAAGTTTCGGTTGCCCGAAAGCACCGCCGCGGCGACGAGGTCGTTCTCCTGCACGGCCTCGAGGACAGGAGCCGGAAGCGGACCACTGTTTCCGATGCACGTCGTGCAGCCGTAGCCGACGATGTTGAAACCGAGCTCGTTGAGCGGCTCGATAAGCGCCGCGGTCTCGAGGTAGCTCGCGACGACGCGGGATCCCGGTGCGAGGCTCGTTTTGACGTACGACGGCACTTCCAGCCCCTTCTCGACAGCCTTCTTGGCGACGATGCCTGCGCCGAGCATGACCGACGGGTTCGAGGTGTTCGTGCAGCTCGTGATCGCGGCGATGACGACGGATCCGTGAGTCATCTCGTCTTCGCGACCGTCGACCGAGACGGAGACCTTCGGCGATGATCCGTTCCCCTCGACACCCCACGCATCGCTGAGCGCCGAGCGGAACGCCGACTGGCTCTCGCGCAGCGTGATGCGATCCTGCGGACGCTTCGGACCCGCCATGCAAGGCTCGACCGTTCCCATGTCGAGACCGAGCGTGTCGCTGTAGTCGGGCTCGGGCGAATCGTCGGTACGGAAGAGACCCTGCTCCTTCGTGTAACGCTCGACGAGATCGATGACCTCGGCCGGTCGACCCGTTCCGTGAAGGAAGCGAAGCGTCTCGTCGTCGACAGGGAAGAAGCCCATCGTCGCGCCGTACTCGGGCGCCATGTTCGCGAGGGTCGCGCGGTCGGCGAGGCTGAGACTCGAGAGACCCGGGCCGTAGAACTCGACGAACTTGCCCACGACACCGTGCGCGCGCAGCATCTCGGTGACCGTGAGGACCAGGTCGGTCGCCGTCGCGCCTTCGGGCAGCTCGCCCTCGAGCTTGAAACCGACGACGGCCGGCGGAAGCATGTAGAGCGGCTGACCGAGCATCGCTGCTTCGGCCTCGATTCCACCGACGCCCCAACCGAGAACGCCGAGGCCGTTGATCATCGTCGTGTGCGAGTCGGTACCGACGAGCGTGTCGGGAAGAGCGACCGTCGTCGCTCCACCGGCCGTTTTTATGACGCGGGTCATGACGACGTTCGCGAGGTACTCGAGGTTGACCTGGTGGACGATCCCCATCGCCGGCGGCACGACGCGGAAGTTGTCGAACGCGTCCGCGCCCCAGCGCAGGAACTCGTACCGCTCGCGGTTGCGCTCGAACTCGCGCTCGTTGTTGATCGAGAGAGCGTTCGCCGAACCGAAGACATCGACCTGCACGGAGTGATCGATGACGAGATCGACGGGAATGAGCGGATTGATCTTCTTCGGATCCGCGCCGAGACGCGCCGTCGCGCTTCGAAGCGCGGCGAGGTCGACGACGGCGGGCACACCCGTGAAGTCCTGCATGACGACGCGCGCGGGCTTGAACGGCACTTCGCCGCTGCCGGGATTCGCGCCCGTCCAGTTCGCGAGACCGAGGACGTCATCCTCGTTGACCTGAAAGCCATCGCACTGACGGAGCGCGGCCTCGAGCAGCATCTTGATCGAGAAGGGAAGCCTCGAGATCCCACTCACCCCCTTCGCCTCGAGCGCCGACAGCTTGTACCAGCTGACGGTGCCGGCCTTCGATTCGAGGGTGGATACTGCGCCAAACGGATCGTTGAGGTCTGCCATCTTCCTGCGTCTTTACTTCGAGGTTCCTACGCTTCAGAGACCCAGTCGGGTCGCCTCCGCAGCGAGCGCATCGATACAGAATTGGATGTGCTCGGTTCGGTCGACTTCCAACTCGGAGATTCCCTGGTCGATATCGTCTCGATTCACGGCCGCCGCGAATCGTTTGTCCTTGAGCTTCTTCTTGACCGACTTGGCCTTCAGCGTGCCGATGCCGTCCGGCCGCACCTTCACGCAAGCGACGATGAACCCTGCGAGCTCGTCGACGGCAAAGAGTGCCTTTGCCATCAGCGACTCACGAGGCGTACCGCTGTACTCCGCGTGACCGAGGATCGCGGTGCGAATCTCCTCATCGACGCCGATCTCTTCGAGATGCTGGACGCCGACGAAGGGGTGCTCCGCTTCGCTCGGGTGTTTTTCGTAATCGAAATCGTGGAGTAATCCCGCGACCGCCCAACGTTCTCGCTCGTCGGGCTCGAAGCGCTCGGCGTACGCGCTCATGCAAGCTGCTACGGCTTCCATGTGCACACGAAGAGACGGACTCTCGGTCCAGGACTCCATGAGGGCCCGCGCTTCGTCAATCGTCATCCTGAAGAGTATAGCGAGTGTCTGGAACTCTGGGAAGGAGAGTCCAAATCGAATGGCAGAGGGGCCAAAACGCCTTAGAATTAGGTCTTTACGACAATCCGTGAAGGATCCGACAAGACCGTCCGGAGGGACGAATTCGACCGATGGACCGATTCCCGCTCAGCCCGACCTGCACGCTCGTGATCGAAGAAGGTGACCTGACTCGAGCCGCGGTCGACGCGATCGTCAACGCCGCCAACGAGGCGATGCTCGGCGGTGGCGGAGTCGACGGCGCCATCCACCGCGCGGCCGGCCCCGAGCTCGTCGAGGCTTGCCGCGAGGTGCCCGAGATCTCGCCGCGCGTCAGGTGCCCCACGGGCGAAGCTTGCATCACGCCGGGCTTTCGGCTGCCCGCGAAGCACGTGATCCACACGGTCGGTCCGATCTACAGCTCCGCGGAAGAATCGGCTCCGCTACTGGAGTCGGCGTACCGCTCCTCGCTCGAGCTCGCGAACGAGAACGGATTGGGCACGATCGCGTTCCCCGCGATCTCCTGCGGAGTCTTCGCGTACCCGAAAGAGGACGCCGCCCAAATCTCGCTCCGGATGGCCAAAGAGCACTTCGGCGACCTGAGCGAGGTTCGCTTCGTGCTCTTCGGCGAAGAGATGCGAGCGACCTGGGCGGAGACGGCCGAGCGGCTCCTATAGATCACTCTCGAAGTAGGTCACGATCGCATCGCGCAGGAGTTTCGCGATCGTCTCGACGTTTCGCCGCTTGAGGCCCTCCGGGCCCATCTTCGGGCGGAACGTCTTGTCGCGATCCGAGAACTTCCAGAGAAAGTCCTTTCGGACCTCGACGACGAGGGAGCTCGGTCGCTTCGAGTGCGAACCGAAGTGGTAATCGTCGAGCAACTGCGAGCGACGCTGATCGAGAAACTGCTCGATCGCCGAGTACGCTTCGGTCGCCTCGCGGAAGATTCGACTCTGCCCCGTCGGAGCGCGACGGTGTCCGTGAATGTAGCCGCGCAGGAGCTCGCTGTCGGACTGTCGCAAGTTCGTGTCGAGGAGCATGCGCCAGACCATCTGAAACGCGGCCTGCTTCGCCGTGCGCGGATTCTCCTCCTCGAACTGACGCCGCAGGAATCGAAAGAAGAACCAGACCTGCGAACGCACCTCGACACTCCCCTCGGGAAGCAGGTACGGGTGATTATGCGTAACTGAAAAGCCGGCGTTGGCCACGTTGAGGAGGATCCTCGCGGTGAGCTTTCGATCGGCGGTCAGCTCGCCGAGCTCGTCGGGGAACATCTCGTCGAAGACGCCGTACGGCATCTGCGTCTCGTTGTGATAGCCGTGCGAGCCGAAGACGAGGCTGATCAGGGGGCGCTCCGTTCCCAGCCCGCCGTTCGCGTACGGCGAGGGATTGAATCGATCGTAGGAGTGAATCGAGATCTTGAGGTGGCGACCGCGGACCGCCTTGTCCATCCGGGAAGAGATGCGGTCGTAGTACCGCTCGAGCAGACGGCGCTTCTCGACGTGGCTCAGACACTCCGAGAACGGTCGATTGATCGCGAGGCGTTGGACGTGCGTCGCACCGGCTCGAGAGGCTCCGGGAAATCGACCGAAGTCGAGGATCGCGCGAGCGACGTTGACCCGCTCGTACGATTCGATGCCGAGGCCCCGAGCGAGCGCCGCCGCGACGTAATCGGCGCCCCAGTCCTTTTCGATGCGGTAACGTCGCTCGACCTTCTCCAGGCCTCCCGCCCGTTGAACCGATCGGCGAAACTCGCGAGGGACGACGTCGCCCGAGTGGATTGCGTCGATACAGATTCCGGCCACGAGGTCCTTCCCGAGCGCTTCGGGCAGGTCGGCCGCGGATTCGTCCGGCTCGCAATGGATCGTCTCGATCGCGTCGACGTCTTCCGCAAAGACCAGGCGGTCTCGTCGTCCGCCGGAAACATTTCTCTTCTTGTTCTTCATCTCGCGTGAAATCTCGTGCTTCGAGGACTTGCAGAGGGTCCTCAACAGCCTCTTATCGGTCGAAGCACTCCGCGATGACAAGAGAAGAATGCGGCTCTTTAGTAACGGGGAAGAGTATCCGAAGGATGGAGTACGGCTTCCCCGTCGGGGGACAGCCGTGCTCATTTCGTCTTTTCGGTTCTACGGGGTAGCACTGTGGCACGTCGTGTCGGCATGACACTCGTCGAGCTCGTGATCATCGTCGCGGTCATCACGACCTTGATGACGTTCGCGATCCAGAGCCTCATCAACTCGAGAATCAGCTCGAACGAAGGCTCCGCGGTCACGTCGCTCCGCACGATCACTTCGGCCAACCAGCAATACGAGATTCGATTCCAGTCGTTCGCGAGTCGGCTGAACGACTTCTCTGACAACGGCTACTTCGACTCCGTGCTCGGCTACGCCGACGTTTCCCCCGGCAAGTCTGGATACCTCTTCCAGTACACGGGTAGCGGCACGTCGTGGGTCGCCGAGGCGCACCCGATCAACGGAGGGTTCACGGGACGGCGCTACTTCTACGTGGATACGTCGGGGATCATCTTCTTCGCCGAAGGGCGACGGGCAACGGCAGCGGATACGCCGGTCGACTGAGCCTCGGCTCGATCCGGGAGGAAACGACACTCCTTGTGTCGCAGGGCCTCGATGGCCTATCCTCCCCGCATGTCTGAAGCCACGACGAACAACGATCGCAAGCTCGCGAAGATCCTCGCCGTGATCTTCGTCGTCGCCCTGGTCATGGGACCGGGTCCGGGCATTCGACTCATCGACCCGGGGCCGGATCACTCCGGACCGACGCCGACCTTTCTCGGCCTGCCGGCGATCTACGCTTGGGGGCTGTTCTGGTTTCTCGTCGAGGCCGCGGTGGTGATCACGGCGTACCGGACGATCTGGAGAAGTGAAGCGGAGGACGATCGATGATGATTCTCGATGTCCTCGCCGAAGTTGCCGGCAAGCCGGACGATGCCGAAAATGCTCTGTTCAAGAACACGGCCTTCGTCGTCCTAGGCGCGTACCTCGTGCTCCTCTTGTGGCTCGGCTATCTCGGCTATCGCAAGAGCAAGAACAGCGAGGAGGACTACTACCTCGCAGGTCGCGGCCAGGGATGGATCGTCTCGTCGTTGACGATCATGGCGACGTTCTTCAGCTCGTTCGCGCTGCTCGGCGCGCCAGGGATCGTATACCGCGACGGAGTGATTTTCGCGCTCTTTGCGCTCAACGTTCCCGTCGGCGCACTCGCCGTGTTCATCCTCGGCTCACGCATCCGTCGCGTCGGCCGCGCGAACGGGTACGTAACGCCCGGTGACATGATCAGCGATTACTACGGCGGCGGTGCCGCGCTCCGCCTTCTGGTCGCACTGATTGGCGCGCTCTACGCAATCCCTTACGTGCTGATCCAGATGAACGCCGGTGGCGTCATCACGAAGGCGATGTTCCCCGACAACGAGAGCGCTTTCGCGATTGGCAGCGGCTGCCTCGCGGTGATCACGATGCTCTACGTCATGGTCGGCGGAATGCGTAGCGTCGCTTGGACCGACGTGATCCAAGGCAGCCTGCTGATCTTCGGGATGCTGCTCGCGGGTTTCGCCGCGGTGGCCGCGCTCGGGGGCGTCGGCGGGTTCCTCGACTCCGTCGCGGAGCTGCCTGCGAAGTCGCTCTCGGCCCCGGGAACGACCGGTGGCTTCCCGCCCGAGAAGCTCTTCACGATCTGCGCGGTCGCCTCGATCGGCTCGATGGTCCAGCCGGCGCAGTGGATGCGTTACTACTCAGCGAGCTCGTCGAACACGCTCCGGCGCAGCGCGCTCGTCTTCGGAACCGTTCTGCCGATTTGCTTTCTCTTCGGCGTCATGCTCGTCGGTCTCGGAGGGCAAGCGCTGTACCCGACAGCGGAAGAGGGTGGAAAGGTTGTCGCTCACTCGGATGTCGGATCGTTCGACTCGATCCTCATCGTCGTGCTCAAGAATCACCTTCCGCATCTCTTCGGATTCGTCGGCATCGCGCTCGCTGCGCTGATCTGCGTCGCAGTCATGGCGGCGTCGATGAGTACGGCCGACAGCAACCTTCACGCGCTCAGCGCGGTTTTCACACGAGACATCTACGCACGCTACCTCAGGCCGAAATCGGGCGAAGGCGAACGCACGTGGGTCGGACGCACCGTCATCGTCGCCGCGACGGCAGTCGCCGTCCTACTCATCGAGCTGCAACGCGCCGATTCGAGCTTCGAGCCGTACAAGCTCATCGCGAGCATGGGCTTTCTCGCCATCGCGTTCTCTTCGCAGCTGATTCCGCTGACGATCGATATCCTGTTCGTCCGGCGCGGAAGCTCGACAGGTGCGGTGAGCGGGATCGTCGCGGGACTCTTCGTCCTGTTCTTCTTCACGCCGTTCTTCAGCATGAACGCCGCGGGCAATCCGACGGGGGATCAGGTGCTCGAGCTCGTCGCGCAGGTGCGCTCGAACATCGACCTCGGGAGCTTCGCGCTCGTCGCGAACATCGTCGTCTTCGTCGTCGTCAGCAAGTTCACGAAGAAGCCATCGCAGGAGACCCGCGATCAGTTCGCCGAAGCGATCCGCCCGAAGACGAACGACTAGGGCGTCCCCTCACCCGTCGGACCGATCGCATAGAGCTTCTCGGACGTCGCTACGTAGAGCACGTCGCCGATCGCGATCGGCGCGCAGTAGACGGCCGAGTCCATCGAGTGCTGAGCGATGAGCTTCTTCGTGCGTCCTTTGGCGAAGATCGTCACACCGCCGTCCTCGTCGCCGACGTAGACCTTGTCACCCGCGACGAGGAGCCCGCCCCAAACTCCCGCGAAAAGGTCGTGCGTCCAAAGCTGCTCACCGTTTGACGCATCGACGCAGTGGACGTAGCCGTTGTAGTCGGCGACGTAGAGAAGACCGTCCGAGATGACCGGCGTCGCGATCGTGCGGCCGATCTCCTCGTACTTCCACGCGACGCGCGAGCTTGTCACGTCGCCGCTGCCGCCGACGTCGATCGAGTGGAGCAGCCCCTTCCCTTCGCCGTGCTCGGGATCCTGCCCCATCGCGAGGATGACGCGGCCTTCGTGGAAGACGGGGCACGCGATGATCGAATTGCGGAAGACGATACCGGGCGTATCGCCCGATGGTCGCCAAACCGCGTTCTTCGGATTGCCGTCGTAGCGCCAGATCTCACGTCCGGTCGCGGCTTCGAGCCCGTAGAGCCATCCGTCGCCGCCTCCGAAGAAGGCCTGCACCCGTCCGTTGACCTCGGCGACGGCCGGGCTGCTCCACTGACCGTGGAGGATGTTCTTTCCGGGGCCGACGACGCGCCAGAGCACCTTGCCGTCGCTCTTGCGCACGCCGATGAAGCTCGGCGCGCGCGGAGCAGGCACGTTGACGTGCGCTTCATCGACGCCGTTTGCCGTGCAGATCATCAAGAGATCGCCGACGGCGACCATCGAGCAGTTCGGTGCCTCGTGCGGGAAGACGCCGAGCTCGGCACCGAGGTCGAGCTCCCAGATATGATCGGCGGAGGTCTCGGATTGGAACTCCTCGTCTTGAATCGGCCCTTCGTTCTCACCGTCGCGAAAGCCGTCGATGTCGAGACTGCGCACCTGCGCTTGCGAAGCGATGTAGTAGAGTCGATAGCCCGCGCAGTATGGCGCGCGCGACACGACCGGCATGAGGAAGTCTTTGAAGCCGCGTCCTAGATCGGGCGAGACATCCTGCCAAAGAAACTCTCCGTCCGAAGCACGGTACGCCTTGAGGACGCCGCACTCCTTCTCGTACTCGGGCACGGACGGCACCTCGTTGTCCGTCCCGACGAAGACCATCCCCTTCGCGACGATGGGGCCGGCGTAAGTAGTAACCCCGATCGTCTTCGACCAGCGCACGTTCTTTCCGGAATCGAGATCCCACTCGGTCGGAAAATTCGTCGCCGGGGCCACCGCGTTCCGCGAAGGTGTCCGCCCGAGCATCGTCCACTCGTTCGGATCTTGGGGACGATTCGTGATGGAGACTTCCGCGGAACCGGCCGTCGCGAGACCCGAGACCTCGACCTTCTCTCCGGTAATCCGGGTCAGGGCCCACGCCGCGTCATGTGCGAGAGACGCATCGTCGAGACAATCGCGCAGACTCTTCTCGGCGGCCTTCGCTTTCGGGCCGATACTCCCGAGCGCACCGATCGCACAGACACGCACGTGGATGTTCCCGTCCTCGAGGGCGTCTCCGAGCGCCGCGACAGCGCCGAAGGCCTTCTCCCCGAAGGAAGCGAGCGCATCGGCCGCGCAGCGTCGTACGCCCGCGTCCCGGTCGTTGAGCGCGACCACGAGAGCCGCGACGGAGCTCGACGCCGAGGGCCCGATCGACGCGAGCGCGCCGGCTGCGTAGATTCGAACGAGCGGATCGAAGTGATCGAGCTGCGTCACGAGCGCCTGCGTCGCCGGCGCAGCGCGTTCGCGGAACGCGGCGACGGCCCAGGTCGCTTCGGCGGCAACACCGAGGTCCACGTCACCGAGTCGATCGATCAGAACGTCGAGCGCAGCGATCGCATCCGGCGCGAGATCGCCGATCGTCGAGACGGCGTGATAACGGCAGACCGCGTCGTCCGAGTTCGCACGCCGGATCAGCTCTTCGACGGACGCGTCTCCGATGCGCGCGAGCGTGTCGCCGGCCGTCTCTCGAACGTCCCTGTCGTCGTGAGCGAGGAGGGCTCCGAGGACCGGAACGTACTTCGAACCGCCAGCGAGAAGCTCGTCGATGGCTCGGTGCCTCTCGGCGGCTTCCTCCGAGGAGAGCTTCGCGGCCCACGCCTCTTCGAGGGGCGAAGGCTCGTCGCGCTGCTCTTCGCGAGGATCGTCGGAATCAGGCTCCGCGTCCTTCGCCGCGTGGGTGCCGGTGTCTCCACCCTTCGGGTCATCCCCACTTTGCCGATCACCACCACCGACACCGTCGTCACTGCCCGTTTCACCAAGGGTCCAGAACAAGAAGAGGAGAACTACGATCGATAACGAGACCAGGACAACCCCTCGTCGACCCAGCGCGATCCCGTTTCCCTCAAGCAACATACTCTGATGTCCTCTCTGCGTCGAATGCTCGCGCTCAGGTCTCCGAAAGGGCGTCGTCGCCCCGTTCGTCTCGACGACAGAGCACGAGCCGTGCTCGCGTCGCGCGCTCGACGGCTTCTTCCGAAATCGCGAGCGGAAGCGTCTCGCCACGAAGCCAAAGCGCGAGTTGATCGTCGTAATTCCGAGAAAGCGGATTCGCCGATTGCCCGCCCGGAATCACGAATCGACACTCGTCCCACGCGCCGACGTCCGCGACCATGCGGAGGGAAGGGATGAAGAGCGCCGGACCGAGCGGATCGAGCGGATCGACGGCGGACTGCGCGACGGTGTTCGCGTCACCGCCCATCGCGTAAGGACCACGATCGAAGATCGGAGCGAAGGTCGCGACTTGGCTGAAGGCGTGACGAAAACGAACGCCGCGCACTCGCCCCCAGGCCCAACGCTCCACGTCTCGTCCGTAGACGCCGGCGAGATCCTCGCAGACTCCGAAGAGCGCCTCGGCCATCTCGGCGAGCCAACCTTGCTCGAACCACCCGTCGGGTCGCTCGCGAACGAGACCGAGCAGGTGTCCGACGCGACGACTCGCGAAGAGAGTCTTCGGGAGCAGCGGATGCACACCTACGCCGAGAACATCCTCGAGCGAGTTCGGCGCTTTCGCGTGAGCGACCCGTTGGCACATCGACGCGATCCAACACTGAAACACCGTCGCTGCCACCGAGCCGACCTCGAGCTCGCCGTCCCAGTCTTCGAAGAGCCCCCGGGCCGGCGCGAGGTCCTCGCGCGAATCGCACGCGGCGAAGATGTGCTCGCGAAAATGTCGCCACGGAATCGAGACGACATCGAGCTGGAGCTCTTGCGTCGCGCTGGCGTCCCAATCGTCGCGGCCGACGAGCACCTCCTGGATGCGATCTTGCCGATACGAATCGAGGAAATCCGCACCGACGAAGGCACCTTCGCCGACCGTGCGCGGCGTGTTGTTCGCCGTCGCGATGAAGCCGCACTCGGGAGAGCGGGACGAGGGCATCTCCTCGAACGGAACAGCCGTGTCTTCCCAGCCCGAATCCGCGAGCCAACCGGGTCGCGGCATCATCCCCCAGCCGCTCTTGCGACGTGGGGCATCGCCTACGAGCTGCCAGCCGATGTCGCCCGAGGCATCGGCGAAGACGAGATTGAGCGGCAAAGTCGGCCACTGACGAAAGGTGTCTCGAAACGCCTCGGCGTCGCGCGCGCGCTGAGCTCCGAGAGTGCCGCAGATCGGCAGCCCGTCGAGCCACGTCGCGCGAAGAGACAATGCGTACTCGCCGGCGTCGAGCTCCGGCGTGACGATCGGACCCCGCGGCGTCTCGAGAACTGCCTCGACGACATCCGCGCCACCTTTGACGCGGATGTGCTCTTCCCTCACCTCGCACGCGTCGAAGCCGCTCGGTGAGCGTACCGATCGCCCGTCGTCGCCGATCTCCTCGATGAAGAGATCGGTGTTGTCGACAAATCCCGACGTCACCCCCCAAGCGACGTGCGAGTTGTGACCGACCGAAAAGCCAGGCGCGCCGACGAAGCTCGCTCCGCCGGCCGCCCAATCGGGCGTGCGGATCGTCGCGAGGTACCAAGGTGACGGCAGCGCGGGCGAAAGGTGTGGGTCATTCGCCACGATCGGTCGACCGCTCCTCGTCTTGCTTCCCGCGAGTACCCAATTGTTCGAGGCGCCACCGATCGAGAAGTACTTCGTCAGAGCGGCGAGATCTTCGGTGAGCCGATCGAGCGCTGAACGCGCGGCGGGCAAGTTCGACTCGGTCACGGTGAATTCGGGCGGGTATTCGCTCGGGTCGAGCGCGCGAACAGCCTCTTCGCCGTCGGAGAGCAGCACACGCATCCTCGCGAGCTCCGCGTCCCAATTCGACGCCAGCAGGAAGGACATGATCGGCAGAATCGCCGCCGCGTCCGCCGCGACGTAGGCGCTCGGCTCCGATCGCGTCAGGACAAACTCATGAGGGCGCTTCTCGAGTCCCTTCGTTCGTCCCTCGTTGACCCCGGCAGCGTACGCTTCGACGCATGCCGCGATTCCGGGCGCAAGATCCGGATGCTCGAGCGTCTTCTGCGCGGAACGATGAAAACCGATGCGACGCGCAAGCCGATCGATCGGGAGCGCCTCCGGCCCGACGATCTCCGACATCGTTCCACGGCCTAGCCGCAAGATCGACTCGAGCTGGAATGGGCGGTCCTGCCCGTGACAGAATCCGAGCGCAAACCAAGCGTCGAAATCGTTAGCCGCGCGGATGTGAGGAATCCCCCACTCGTCCCGCCGAATTTCGATCTCCTCCGAGCTCCAGCCCGACGGGCGTTCCACGGCAAGAGCTCCATGAACGATGGGGAGACGCTTGCCGAGGATCCAACGAAACAAGAGCCGGGCGAGTGACATGCGGGGTAGGGTAACCGAGGGGCGACCAAATCGCGAATTGCTGCGCGCTCGAAAATCGCGAGCGAAACCTCAATGCTCGAGTGACTCGACCTCGCGAGCTCGATAAGATCAGAACTCACTCGACGGCGTCTTGGGACTGGGTGTGTCGCCGCGCCGCGAGGGTCGATTCGGACGGAGAGAGACATGCATCGAACGGGTTCGTCGGTCCCCATGTGGACTTTCGTGTGCGTACGCCTGGCGCTGATTTTCCTCTGTGTGTCGAGCTTCGCGACCATCGCGCGAGCCGATCGGGTCATCCTGATTCCACGTGCATCCGAGTGGAAGTTCTTCCCCGGCCTGGCCGATCCTGCTGGCGATCCGGTCTCCTGGCGTGAGGCCGACTTCGCCGACGATGGCTGGCCCTCGCTTCCGGCGCCCTTCGGCTTTCGGGACGGACCGTTCGGGACGGATCTCTCCGAGTGGGAGCCTCCGATGGAGGACAACTACTCGAGTATCTTTCTGCGTCGAGAGTTTCAGATCGAGAACTTCGAAGAGCTGTTCGAGCTCCACGTCCTCGCCGACTACGACGACGGCTTCGTCGCGTGGATCAACGGCAAGCGTGCCTTGACGGTCAATCTTCGCTCGTCCGATGACGACCCGACCTTCGCGTCACGCGCCCTTCGAGGGCACGAGTCCGGTGAGTACGAGATGCACGTCATCGAGAATCCGCGCGAGCTCGTCGTCGAAGGGCGAAACGTCCTCGCGATTCAGGCGCTCAACATCAGTCGCACGAGCAACGACTTCAAGATCGACGTCGAGCTCGTGGATCCGTTCGGCCCGGACAAGACCGCGCCGCAAATCAAGTTTGTCGCGCCGGGACGTGGAACGATCGTGCGCGAGCTCGACGCGATTCAGATTGCGTTCGACGAAATCGTTCTCGGAGTCGATGCGAGCGATCTGCTCGTCAACGGTCAGCCCGCGCAGTCGGTCGAGGGCGAGAACGAAGGCCCCTACCTGTTCTCCTTTCCGACGCTGGATCCGGGGCCCGTGGAAGTTCGCTTTGCCGACAACCACGGGATCATCGATGCCGCACGATTCATGAACGCGTTCGGCGGCGAGTCTTGGTCGTACGTCGTCGACCCCGACGCCCCGCCGGCGAATCTCGTGATCAACGAGATCCTCGCGTCGAACTTCGACATCACGATCGACGAGAGCCAGCGTACGCCCGACTGGATCGAGATCGTCAATGAAGGCGCGGCACCGGCGGATCTCGGCGGTTGGGCGCTCAGTGACGACCCCGAGAATCCTGCGAAGTGGGTTTTCCCGACGCACGTCCTCGCGCCGGGCGACTTCCTGGTCGTCGTCGCGTCCGGTCAAGACATCCGCGACCTCGAGGTCGACGGCTTCTTCCACACGAACTTCCGACTGCAGCTGGACGGCGAGTTCCTCGGTCTCTTTTCCGCGGACCTTCCTCGCGAACGAGTCTCGGGTTTCGAGCCGGAGTTTCCGCCGCAGCGCGGAGACATCTCGTACGGTCGCGTCGAAGGCGGTGCGTTCCGCTACTTCGAGACGCCGACTCCGGGTGAGGCCAACTCGGGCGCAAGCTCGGTCGAAGGTCTCGTCTCCGCTCCCATGGCCAGTCACGCACGCGGCTTCTACAATACCGCGTTCGAGCTCGAGCTCTCGAGCACGACCGGGAACGCAGAGATTCGCTACACGCTCGACGGCTCGTGGCCTACGCCCGAAGAAGGATCGCAGTACGAAGGCCCGATTACGATCGCCGGAACGACGAACGATGCCGTCATCAACGTGCGTGCGATCGCGTACCGCGATGGCTTCCTGCCCTCGAAAGTCTCGACGTTCACGTATCTCTTCCCCGATCACGTCCTGACACAGCCGCAGCGTCCCGAAGGCTGGCCGACGCGTTGGGGACGCACGAATGTCATCAACGCTGACTACGAGATGGACCCGCAAGTGCTCGCGAACGACGAGATTCGCGCGCGTGCGATCGACGGGCTACTCTCGATCCCGACGCTGAGCGTGTCGATGGACATCGATGATTTCCTCAGCCCCACGACCGGTATCTACTCGAACGGCTCGTCCTCCGGCATCGCGTGGGAGCGAGCCTGCTCGGCTGAGTTCATTTACGGTGACGGGAAAGAGGGAGCACAGATAGATTGCGGTATCCGCATCCAAGGCGGATCGAGCACGAACAACTGGAAGTCGCGGAAGCTGTCGATGCGCCTCCTCTTCAAAGGCGACTACGGCAAGACGAAGCTCGAGCACGCGTTCTTCCCGAACTGGGACGTCGAGCGCTTCGACACGCTCGTCCTCGACGCCGGCCTCAACCTCGTGCTCAGCCACCCGGATCACGGCCAGCGCAATCGTCTCCAGTACGTGCGTGATCAATACGTCAGCGACATTCAGATCCTGACAGGAAACCTCGCCCCGCAGGGCCGCTTCGTCAATCTGTTCATCAACGGCATCTACTGGGGTCTCTACAACGTCCACGAGAAGCCCGACGCGAACTTCCTCGAGGCCCACTACGGGGGAGAAGACGTCGAGTGGGACGCGCTCCGACACGGCCCCGGAACTCCTGTCGATGGCAACGCGCTCGAGTGGAACCGGATGATGGGCGTCATGCGTGGAGTCGGAACCGACGGAAACAGGCTGCTCGCGCTCAACGAGCATCTCGATCTCCAGGGTCACATCGACTACATGCTCTGCAACATCTTCGTCGGAAACACGGACTGGGCACACCACAACTGGTACGCGAGTCGCCGGCGACTCCCCGGCCATCAGTGGCGCTTTCACAGCTGGGACGCGGAGCACTCGATCAAGAGCGTCACGCAAAACTCGCTGACCAAGAACGACGGCGACAGCCCGACCGAGATCTTCTCGCGCTTGCGCTCCAATCCGGAGTACCGCTTGATGGTCGCGGACCGCGTTCACGAGTTTTTCTCGGAAGGCCCCGATTCGATTTTCTACGTCAACCCGGAGTCGCCTCAGTGGAACGAGAACGCCCCCGAGAACAACGTTCCGGCCTCGATCTACATGAAGCGCATTCGCCAGGTGGACACACCGGTCATTCTCGAATGCGCTCGCTGGGGCGACCACTTCCGTGCACAGCCTTACACGCGCGACCGCGAGTGGGTCGCCGAGCTCAACTGGGTGCTGCGCCAGTACTTCCCAGCACGCACCCGCAACGTCCTCAATCAGCTTCGAAGCGTCGGGCTCACATCACGCGCCGCGACGCCGGCCTTCAGTCATGAGCGTGGAGACGTAGATCTCGGCACGCTTATCGAGATCACGAAAGACGGAGACGGAACGCTCTACGTGACGACCGACGGCAGCGACCCGCGCACGCCCGTCGCGAGCACGCCGTCGGCGAGTGCCGTGGAGTACGCCGGCGCGATCGCGATCGATCGCACACACGTGACGATCAAGGCTCGCGTCCTCGACGGGGCCAACTGGAGCGCCCTCGCCGAAGCGACCTACTACGTGCCGGAGCTCATCGCGAATCTCCGCGTCACGGAGATCATGTACAACCCGATCGGCAACGCGGACATCGAGTTCGTCGAGCTGTCGAACCTCGGCGCGACACCGATCGACCTTTCCGATATCCGTGCGACGCGTGGCCTCCAGTTCACGTTCGAGAGTGCCACGACGCTCCCGCCGGGCGGGATCATCGTTCTTGCGGGGAACGCCGAAGAGTTCGGTAGTGTCTTCCCGAACGTCGAGGTCGCCGGCGAGTTCGTCGGTCAGCTCGCAAACGGCGGCGAGCGCATCACCCTCGAGGATGCTCTCGGACGAACGTTTGTCGACTTCACCTACCGCGACTCGAACTTCTGGCCTCTCTCTCCGGATGGCCTCGGATTCACGCTCGTTCCGAATTGGATCGACCGTGACCCGAACGACTCCGAGGCCTGGCGTTCGAGTGCCGATCCCGGTGGCTCGCCGGGTGACGTCGACCCGGTCCCACATGACGGGGGTGTCGTCATCAACGAAGTCCTCGCGAACAGCACGGATCCGCTCGAAGATACGATCGAGCTCTACAACCCGACCGGCTCCGCGATCGACGTCGGCGGTTGGTTCTTGAGCGACTCGCGTGCGGATCTCGGCTCGCTGAAGAAGTTCCGCATCCCGGACGGCACGACGATCGAGGCCGGCGGTTACGCTGTCTTCAAGGAGAGCCAGTTCAACGCGGATCCGAATGATCCGAGCAGATTCGCGCTGAGCTCGGGCGGCGATCAGGTCTTCCTCGCTTCGGCGAATCAGTTCCGGGACCTGACGGGATACGTCACGGGATTCTCCTTCGGCGCGTCGGACGACGGCACCTCGATCGGCCGCATTCGAACGAGTGTCGGTCTCGACATCGCGCAGCTGCGACAGCGATCTTTCGAGGGCCAGAACGGCCACGCGCTCGTCGGGCCTGTCGTGATTAACGAGATTCACTACCATCCCGTAGCCAAGGATCACGAGTTCATCGAGCTGCACAATCGAAGCGACCAGGACGTCGCACTCTTCGACACGGAGCTCGGCCGCGGCTGGAGAATTCGCGGCCTTTCGCCTCGTGGCGACGACGGGAGGTTCGAGTTCCCCGAAGGAACGACGATTCCGGCCGGAGGTTACCTCGTGGTCGTCGCGAGCGATCCTCTTCTCTACCGCGAGCTGTATCCGATCGACGAAAGTGCCGTGATCGTAGGACCGTCAGGAGGGAGTCTCGACAACGGAGGTGAGACGATCGCGCTGTTCCGACCGGCACCGCCGACCTTCGAGGGCGGTGAGGTCGAGTTCGTGCAGGTCGACAAAGTCCGGTACGGCGACCGAGGGCCTTGGCCGACCGAACCCGATGGTCAGGGGCCGTCACTCGAACGCATCTTCGCGTCCAGCTACGGCAACGAACCGATTCACTGGGCCGCTTCGACCGAGTCGCACGGAACCCCGGGCGCACGCAACTCGGCGAGCCCCGCCGACGCGAACGAGCCGCCCATCGCTCGCTTCACCGCGACACCGGGCTCGGCCGTCGGCCCTGCCGAAATCGCGTTCGATGCGTCGAGATCCGACGATGTCGACGGAACGATCGAATCCTGGGACTGGAACTTCGGCGACGGGACGAACGGAAGCGGCCGGCAGGTCGCTCACCCGTTCGCCGAGACCGGAATCTTCGAGGTCACGCTTCGCGTCACGGACAACGCCGGGCTCTTCGGCGAATACCGCGCCCTCGTCTTCATCGACGAGGAGGTCGGTCCCGGACGGATCCTGCCCGGTGACGACAACGCCGACGGCACCGTAAGCATCGCGGACGCCGTGTCGCTGCTCAATCGACTCTTCCGTGGCGAGGACGCGCTTCCGCTACCGTGCAATGGCGAGATGACCGACGCGGGCAACTCGGCCGTGCTCGACATCAACGGAGACACCGACATCAACTTGACCGATGCGGTTCACCTCCTCGGCTATCTCTTTCGCGGAGAGAACGCACCCGCGCTCGGAACGGAGTGCGTCACTCTCGAAGGCTGCCCGGAGGCCTGCGTGGAGTGAACCTCACGCAGGCACGCTTTCGGTCTCTGATCGAACGTTTTCAGGTTCTGCCACGTCGGCCACTGCGGGCACTTCCTCCTCGTCCTTGAGCAGATCCTTCATGATCGCTTTATAGTCGAAGGCTTCGTCCTCAGGAGGAAGCGCGGGCCAACCGACGAGCATGCGGGTGAAGTATCTGAAGAGAATCCGCATGTCGTGGCGGAAGCTCGACTGAACGGAGTAGAACGCTTCCGACGTGTAGACTTCGTCGTCGGTCGGGTGCTCGCCGTAGTTGACGTAGGCTTCGGTCACCACTCCAGCCTTGCTCTCGCGGTAGAGCGCCAACCAGTCTTCCGGAAGCGCGAGCGCTTCGTCCCGGTCCCTTGGACGCACACCGACGAAATGCAGATCGCCTTCGGCGATGTTGCGAAGCGCGGGCAAGAACTGCAAGAAGAGGTGCCTCCATGCGGCCTGACGACTGCGGCCGAATTCTTCGTCACGTGGCTTCTCGTACGCCAGCACTTCGACGAACTTCCACGACGAAGAGCCGGAGCTCGCAGGGAGCTTGAGAATTCTCTTGCGAGAGATCGGCGATTCGCGCCGAGACGACGTACCAGATTCACGTCACCGAGAAGCCGGTCGACGGACGTCGCGAGTGCGTTGACGTCCTGCTCCGATGTCCGTCCTGGCGACTGATTTCGAAGGGGGTCGGAAAGGGGTCGTTCGAAGAGAGGAGAAGAGCCGAGCCGACTCATTCGGAGTCACGGCTCGATCGAGCGTATCAATCGAACAGCCGATCCAATTCGCTCTTCACGCTCGGCTGAAAGAGGTCGCTGAGCCAGATCGGGTCAAGCCGACCTTCGATCTCCACCGAGCTGATGGCGACTTCATTCTCGCCCGAGAGCAGGCTGATGGAGCCCAAGCGATCGATGGAACGAACATACCGGGAGAGAAGCTCCGTCGGTTCCGACATCACGGACTTCTTGTTGATCGTCCAGTTGAGCAGACCTTCACCCGCGTCGATCTTGATATTGAGAGACCCCGTCAGGCGCTTCCCCATGTCTCCCGCCCAAGCACACTCACCGGCGGACTGGTGCAGCGACTGATCGTGCCTGCCGACGAAGATCGTATTCGCGGGCAGATCGACGTACTTCTCCC
>CAYZGY010000045.1:0-19319 GCA_964478085.1 uncultured Planctomycetia bacterium | reverse complement strand
TGACCTTCGACTACACGAGAGGGCACTTCGGATGAGCGACCCTACAACCGACCCCAAATACAGCATCGTCACCAACGAGCTCAATCTCTGGTACGGAGATTTCCAGGCTCTCAAGGACGTCACGGTCAACATCCGCCAGGGCATCATCACCGGGCTCATCGGCCCCTCGGGCTGCGGCAAGACGACTCTTCTGCGCTGCTTCAATCGCCTCAACGAGCGCTACGGAAACGTCACCACGACTGGCGCGATCAACATCCTCGGTCGAAACATCTACGACCCCGGCGTCTGCCTCGAGGAGCTCCGTCGTGCGGTCGGAATGGTCTTCCAACGTCCGAATCCGCTACCGATCTCCGTCTACGAAAACGTCGTGTTCGGCCTCAAGGTCCACTCGAAGAAGGGAAGTCTCTCGAAAAAGGTCCTCGATGAGCACGTCGAGCGATCCTTGCGCGAGGTATTCCTCTGGGACGAGTTCAAGGACAAGCTCAACAGCAAGGCGACGACCCTGACCTTGGAGCAGCAGCAGAAGCTCTGTATCGCGCGCCTCCTTCCGCTCAAGCCGGAGGTCATCCTCATGGACGAGCCGTGCTCGGCCCTCGACGCCGAAGGCACCGAAGCGATCGAGAAGCTGATGGCGGATCTCCGTGAGCATTACACGATCGTCATCGTTACGCACAACATGGCACAGGCACGTCGCGCAACGGACGAGTGCATCTACATGCTCCTCGGCGAGCTCATGGAGCACGGAGATACGACAGACCTCTTTATTCGACCGAAGAACAAAGAGACCGAAATGTACGTCGAGGGGCGGTACGGATAGACCGCCGCGGTTCCCCCTTTTCTCGTTCACCAATTCTCTGATCGCGTCGACAGGACGACCGAAAGATGCCCAAGCAATTCGACACGGAACTCGCTCAGCTCAAGACCAAGATTCGCAAGATGGGCGAACTCGCCCAGGAGATGTTTCAAACAGCGATGAAGGGCCTTGTCGAACGAGACGAAGGCCGCATCGCGCGGGTTCTCGAGCTGGAAGAACAAGTCGACCGATTCCAGGTCGAGATCGACGACGATGTCGTTCGCTTGATGGCTACTTACGGGCCCGTCGCTCTCGACCTGCGCTTCGTGCTCATGGTCACGCGCATCAACACCGAGCTCGAGCGCATCGGCGACCAATCGTGCAACATGTGCGAGTACGTTCGACTGCTTCTCTCGGAGCCCGAGCTGAAGAAGCTCATCGATCTCCCGCGCATGGCGGAAACTGTTGCGGGAATGCTTTCAAGCAGCCTCGAGGCGTTCAGCGAAGGGTCGACCGACGACGCGATGGCTGTCATCAAGCGTGACGACGAAGTCGACGCGCTCAACGACCAGATCTTCCGTGAGCTCCTCACCTACATGATCACGGACGCGAAGAACATCACGCGCTCGGTCGCGCTGATCCTGACCGCCCGCTCCCTAGAGCGAATCGCCGACCACGCGACCAACATCGCCGAGGAAGTCGTCTATCTGGTCAAGGGTGAGGACATTCGCCACGCCGATGTCATGGAGAGCGACGGCTAAGACGAACTCCGACGGGTAAGGCTGGCAAAAACCGGCTCGCGATGGCACAAAGACCTCATGAGGTCCGCGCGGAGGAAGCATAGGGCCCCAGGAGGATCGATGCTCTGCCCGGATTGTTACCTCGACGTTTTGCCTCAAGGCGATGGCTCGTGTCCTGTGTGCGGGGCGGTATCGATCGAGGAGAGGGCGGCGAAGGGAGCGCCGACGGAGGAATCTCCGTCCCGACAGCTCTCCGAAGAGACCGTCCGGCGAATCTACCAACGCGCAGCGAATGCCGCCTCGGATCCGTCCGATCCGAACACGGTTGTCGTCACGGGAAGTCGCCTCCGGCCGCTCTTCTCGCTCATTCTCGTCGCCTCCGTTTCTACGCTGCTCTTCTTTCTAACGAGCCAGCCCGGGATGAGCAGCTTCTTGTGGATCCTCGCGCTGATCTTCGCGGCGGACGCGATTCCGCTCCTGAAGATGGTGACGAGACCTCAACGACTCAAGGTCTACGGCGACCATCTCAACATCCGTTTCGGGGCGAACGAACGCGAGATTCCGACCTCGCTCGTTCAGCAGGTCTTTCTCGAAGGCGAGTGGCTCGTCGTCCACGCACACGTCCCGGTCCAAGTCCCGGATCCTCAGAACGACCCGCAACGCGAGGGGCTCTTCCAACTGCAGCCCGTTCACTTCGCGGGCAGCTACTTCAGCCAAGACGACGTCGATCGCATTCGAGTCGCGATGCGACGCCCCCCTCAGCTCGAGTCGGAGCCGGCCAGCGACGTCGATGCGTTCTACCGACGCAGCCGCTGCGAAACGAAGCACGCATTCGTGACGCCGACGATCGTCTTCACGAACCTCGCGATCTTTGTGACGATGGTCGCGAACGGTGTCGACTTCCTCTTTCCGCAAGGCGAGGAGCTTCTGCCGTGGGGAGGACGAACCGTCGAACGCGCGCTCGGTGACGAACCGTGGCGCCTCTTCACATCGATGTTCGTCCATTTCGGGATCATCCACGTCGCCGTCAACATGTACGCACTCAGCCACGTCGGAAAGTTCGTCGAACGCCAACTCGGCAATCTCGGCTTCGCCGTCGTCTACGTGCTTGCGGGACTCGGTGGTGCCCTCGCGGGGATTCAGTGGGGATCACCGATCGGTCTGGGCGCCGGCGCGTCCGGGGCGGTGTTCGGAATCTTCGGCGCTCTTCTCGGAATTCTCGTCTCACGACGAAAATCGATTCCGACCCGCGCGCTCAAGGCGCTGCGGAGCAGCACGATCGCGTTCGTCGGATTCAATCTGCTCATCGGTCTGACGATCAAGAACATCGGCCACTACACGCACCTGGGTGGACTCGTCAGCGGCTTCGTGCTCGGAGCGCTCGTCGCGTGGCAACCGAAATGGCCACCGCTTTCGAGTCGGTGGTTTCGTACGCTCGTCGTCGCAGCGCTCGGTTCGGTCGCGATCTACTTCTCGTACGAAGAGCTTCGCGCCGCGGAGCGCCGGTCCTTCGAGACCGAGCAGACAGAACTCAACAAGCTTCGAAGCGAGAAGATCGAGTATCTCCAGCAGACGCTCGAGCGAGCACAGAACGGTGGGATCTCCGAGAACGAGGCCGCGAGCCTCATCGAGAAAAACGTCCTTCCTGAGTGGCGCTCCTTCCGAAAGCGAGTCTTCGACGACGAAGAGGGCCTGCCCGACGAGCTTCTCGAAGACTACCGAGACTTGAGCAAGTACATGAGACTCTGCGAGGAAGGATGGTTGCTGCAGATCGACGGTCTGCGCAAACGCGACCAGAAGACCTATGACCGCGGCGTCGAGCGGGAATCGGAAGCGATCGAGTTCTGGAAGCAAATCACCGCTCGCTCACGCAGTCGATGACCGAGCACGAATCCTCCGCCGTCATCTCTCTGAAGGCTGCCCGAGTTGTTGTTGAAGAGCTCCCACCAGCTCGCGAAATGGGGTCTCGGGTTCTCCTCCTGGTCAGGAACCACGAAGGGCGGCGAGTGCATCCTCAGCTGTTCCGCAAAAGCAGGCTGCAAAGACAGTCAGCAGCGAAAAACTCGAGACCGATTTTCGTCGAAGCAAGTCGTATCCGGCCATGTCGGTGCTCCAAGTTCAACATCAGAACCACGGTCACAAACTACCACGGGCAGGGGCGATGGGAAACGTCGAGGGAGGAGAGATCCCCGTCCCTCACTGCCGTCGTAACGGCAAGTCCGCCCTCCGTGTGACAAGTGGATTTTTCGCCACGAAACCGCCCCGAACGTCGCGCGAACGGATTTCGAAGGGCGCACGAGTCGAGCCCGCCGAATCCGCTCTGGCGACTTCGCAAGCGGGTTTTAGGATAGTGATAGCGCTCCACATCGGAGAAAACTCGCGGAAGGAAGTGCCATCATGCCCACGCAGTTCGACAAAGAGCTCGCGAAGCTCAAAGAAAAGGTCGGCCAGATGGGCGAGCTCGCCCAGAAGATGTTCCAAACAGCGATGAAGGCCCTCGTCCAACGCGACGAGTCCCTCATTCAAAAGGTCATCGCCATCGAGGATCAAGTCGATCGCTTCCAAGTCGAGATCGACGACGACGTCGTTCGACTGGTGGCCACGTACGGCCCAGTCGCTCTCGACTTACGGTTCGTGCTGATGGTCACGCGCATCAACACCGAGCTCGAGCGTATCGGCGACCAGTCCTGCAACATGTGCGAGTACGTCCAGCTGCTCCTCGCGGAGCCCGAGCTCAAGAAGCTCATCGACCTGCCACGAATGGCCGACACCGCCGCGTCGATGCTTCAGAAGAGCCTCGGCGCGTTCCAAAGTGGCTCGACCGAAGATGCCCTCGCCGTGATCTAAACCGACGACGAGGTCGATGCGCTCAACGACCAGATCTTCCGTGAGCTCCTCACGTACATGATCACGGACGCGAAAAACATCACCCGCTCCGTCGCGTTGATTCTCACGGCGCGTTCCCTCGAGCGCATCGCGGACCACTCGACCAACATCGCCGAGGAGGTCGTTTACATGGTCAAGGGCGAAGACATCCGGCACCCAGACGCGATGGACTCGAACGACACGGACCCGTCCTGACATGCGAGGTCTGATCGGAATCTTCGTCGTTTGGGTCGCCTTCTCGGCTGCGAATCCTGAAACGGTCTGCGGCCAGCACATCTCGCCGGCCAGTGACTCGCCGAAGCCGAATCCGCCCGAAGTGAGTCAAAAGCTCTTCGAGGTTCCGGACGGCTTTCGCGTCGAGCTCGTGGCCGCGGAACCGCACCTCGCCGACCCGTCCACGATTGCCTTCGACGCCCACGGTCGCATCTACGCCTGCGAGATCCACGGCTACAACCTCGAAGGCTATTTCGACGTCGTCGAGCTCAACAAGTCAGGCAAGCTCGACAGGACGGTCCGCCGTATCCCCGCGCCGGACTGGGCAATCGAGAAGGCGCGCAAGCATCAAACCGGATCGGTGAAGCTCCTCGTCGACACCGACGGCGACGGACGCGTCGATCGATCGAGCGTCTTCGCGAAAGATCTGCCCTCGTGCTACGGAATCACCGCTGCGCGCGACGGAGTGATCGTTCTCTGCGCGCCACACATCTATTTTCTCGCCGACCGGGACGGTGACGGCGTTGCCGAATTCCGCGAGACCCTCTTCACAGGCTTTCACGAAGGAGAGCAGTGGAGTCGCACGAACCAGCTCGTCCAGGGCCTCGACAACTGGATCTACGCCTGCGCCGGCCGCGGACCGAAGAAAACGATCACGGGCCCGAATCTCACGAAGCCGGTCGAGCTCGGCAGCTCGGGCTATCGCTTCCGCGCGGACGGGAGCGCGATCGAGCCGATCACGGGAAGCGCTGGTGGCTTCGGTCTCGGCCTCTCGGACTGGGGCGACCGCATGCTGATTCACAACAGCACGAACGGGCTCCAAGTCGTGCCGATTCCGTATCGCTACCTGACGAGAAACCCCGACGCGCCCTCTCCCGGGAGCCTTCACCGGGCTGCGACGTACAGCGAGCTCTTCCCCATCAGCAAGCCCCACCCTTGGCGCGCCGAACGCGGACGACACAAGGCTTGGCGAGACTTCTACGGCGCCGGCGAAGCCCAGCCCAACGGTCGCTTCACCGCGGCGTGCAGCCCGACGTTCTACCGAGGCGGCGGCTTCCCGCCCGAGTTCCACGGCAATCTCTTCGCTTGTGACTCGCAACAGAACCTGATCAACCGAGCCGTGCCGAAACGCGTCGGGGCGAAGATCTCGCTCGTTCGACCTCGAGGCTTCGAGAAGCGCGAGTTCCTCGCGAGTCGCGAGGGCTGGTTTCGCCCGATCAATCTCGCGACCGGACCGGACGACGCGCTCTACATCGTCGACATGTACCGCGAGATCATCGAGGACTACTCCGCGATCCCGCGCTACCTCCAACAACAGTACGGCCTGGAGAAGGGCGCCGATCTCGGTCGCATCTGGCGAGTCGTTCACGAGAACGCGCCCGAGCGACGCCCCATGGTGCTCGCCGACGCAACCGATACCGCCCTCGTCGAAACGCTCTCTCACCGCAACGCGGTCTGGCGGACGACCGCGCAACGCCTCCTCGTCGAGCGACGCGCCAAGGGCACTCGCGATGAAACTCGCGACGCGATTCGTGCGCTCGTACGCAACGGCCGAACTCCGCAGGCCAAGCTTCACGCGCTCTACACGCTCGAAGGACTCGATCTCCTCGATGCGAGGGATCTCGAGTCGGCTCTCGGTGACGAACACTTCGCCGTACGCTGGAACGCTCTCCAGCTCGCCGACCCGTTTCTCGACAAGAGCCCGAGCCTCCTCCGCAAGGCCGCGAGTCTCGTCGGTGACAAAAACGCCCTCGTGCGCCTGCAGCTCGCGCTGACCCTCGGTGAGAGTCGAGACCCACAAGCCGCGGGAGCTCTCGCGAGTCTCGCGGTTCGCCACGGATCGGAAGACTGGATGCGATTCGCGATCCTGAGCTCCTCGTCACGAAATCCGAGCACACTGCTCACCGAGCTCCTTCGTCAGTCGCCCGCGGATTCACGCAGTGACAACCTCATCCGTTCTCTGTCCGAGTCGATCGGCTCACGCCGTCTCCCTCGTGAGATCGAAGAGGTGCTCGATTCGATGAGCACGACGCGGCCGTCCTCGACGACCGATCTGCGCGTCATCGCTCTCGAAGGTCTCCTGCGTGGTTTCGGCTCCCTGCGTGAGTCTCGACGACCGAGCCAGAAAGCCGGACTCGCACTTTCGCGACTGCTCGCGACCGAGTCACCCAAGATGAACGAAGCCGCGTTTCGACTCGCGGTCGCGATGGGCCTCGGAAATCTACCCGCGATCGAGCGTATGTTCGAGGCGGCGAGTGCGCGAGTCGGCGATCGAAAGCTGCCTATCGAAGATCGTCTCCTGGCGATCGACCTCCTTGCCGGATCTCCTCTCGCGAAACTCGAACCCCTGACCGCAGGACTGCTCTCTCCGGTCGAGCCGATCGAAATCCAACTCGCGACCGTTCGGGCACTCGCTCCCACCGGAGGACAGCGCGTCGGAAAAATCCTCCTCGCGCACTGGACGAGCTCGTCGCCGAAGGTCCGCTCGGCAATCCTCGATGCCGCGTTTTCTCGCGAGGACCGTGTCGAGGCACTTCTCGATTCGCTCGAGTCGCGATCGGTTCCCGCAGAAGCCATCGGTTCCTTCCGCCGCTCACAACTTCTCTCCCATCGAACCGAGAAGGTCCGCTCACGAGCCGCGCGACTTTTCGTCGACACGCGCCCCGACGCCACGGAACGCGAGAAGACCCTCGCGCGTTATCGTGCAGCGCTCGGTTCGTCGTCGACTGAGGAGCGCGGTCGAGAGATCTTCCGAAGCTCGTGCGCGGACTGCCATCGCGCGGGTGATATCGGGACGGACGTCGGCGCGCCACTCGCGGGTGCCCTCGGAAGACCCGACGAAGCGCTCCTCCTCGAGATCCTCGATCCGTCTTCGCGTATCGGCTCGGGTTTCACTCCTTACACGATCGTCAAGACCGACGGCACGCTCGTCTCGGGACTCATCCGCTCCGAGTCTGCGACGAGCCTCGAAGTCGTACGCGCAAAGGGAGAGTCGAGCGTCGTGCTGCGCAAGGACATCGCCCGCATGACTGCCAGTCGTGAGTCGCTGATGCCGAGCGGTCTCGAGAAGGACATCAGTCCGTCCCAGATGTCCGACCTCTTCGCGTTCCTCCGCGCGACGTTCGGAAAAGCGCGCGCGACCTCGAAGGTGCTCTTCGACGACGATGCGACGTTCGTCGAAGATCTCACCGAAGGAAAGGGTGTCGCGAAGATCGTCGAGAGCGGCGCGTACTTCGGCAAGCGCTTCCTCTCGGTGACGCCTCCCCAGCGCTACTCGGCACGCATCAAAGACTGGAGCTTCCGCATCACCGAGACGCCGAAGCCCGGCGAGTTTCGTTACCTTCGGCTCGCGTGGGCGGCTCCGGGCGCGAAGGGCGTGATGATCGAGCTCGCGGCGGACGGTCGCTGGCCCGACTCGAAGTCTCGCGAACGTCGAATCTACGCGGGCGAGAACATGACCGACTGGCGCGCCCGACAGGTGAGCAAGTCAGCTCCACGCGACTGGACCGTCGTGACCGTCGACCTCTGGAAGGACAACGGTGCATTCACGTTGACAGGCATCGCGCCGACGGCGATGGGCGGCACGGCGTTCTTCGATCGCATCGAGCTCCTCGCGACGCTCGAGGAGTGATCTACGGATCGCAAGCGTCCGGACAGCCCGGAATCTCCACACAGTCGGCGCCCAGAGCTGGAGGCTGACCGCCGACGAAGAGGTGGCGGAGCACGTGAACCGGGTCGCTCAGGTTGATCTTCCCGTCCGCATTCGAGTCGAGAAGAGCGACGTTGCCCGCGGAGGTGAGCGTATCACCGCATGGGAGGTTCGTCGGGCTCTGAAAGAGGTGCAAGAGGAGCGCGACGGCGTCGGTGAGGTTCAAGCTCTGATCTTGGTTGAGGTCACCCGGAATCTGGCGACCGCCACTCCTCGACCACGGCGCGACACCGGGCGTTCCGCCGATCGCTTCGCTCGCACGCCAGCTCGCGCGATCACTCCAGTTCTCGAAGAGCACGCTGTCGTCACGAATCTCGAGTGACGGTCCCAGACCGTCGCTCGACGAGTACCACTCGTCGGAATACGAGACGACGAGCATCTCGCCACCGAGGCGATCTCGAAGAGCGATAGCCTCTCCACCGTTGCTCAAGTTGCCGCCGAACTCTCCGGCGATGCGAAGACCCTCGGTGTCGTAGCGTGACTCGAAAGCCGTCCGGTTCTTGACGACCAGAACGACCTCACCCGGCGCGAGATCTTCCTCGGGCCGCGCATCCTGGTCCGAAAACTGGAACTCGATGCCGTAGAAGCTGATTCCCGTGAGGTTGATCGGGCGATCGCCGACGTTTTGCAGCTCGACGAACTCGAAGTCGCTCCGTCGGAACGAGCCGCTTTCCTGCTCTCGAGCCGAGGCCGGAGCCGGGTGATACATGATCTCCGTGATGCGGAGCGAGGTCGTATCGGTGACGAACGCAACCTCGTCGAGAGCGCTCCACACACCGTCCTGGAACGTTCGCGCACGAAGAACCATCGACGAGCGGTCGATCTCCACCGCGTCACCGGCACCCGTGGCGGTCAATCGCGGCAGGATCAGGAAATCGCCGGAGCTCGTGCTCGAGTTGAGCCCGTGAATCGCGAGAAGGTTGTCACCCGTGCGAAGCGCCGTCACCGGCACGCGGAACGACTCGTACACGATCGCTTGCGAGTCGTCGTGACTTCGAGTCGCTCGAGAGTTCCACGCCAGCGTTGGCGGAGCGTTGGCGGCAGCGACGCGCTCGCCGTTGAGGTACGCGACGAAACCGTCGTCGTATCGCATTTCGAGAAAGACGGTCGCGAACTGCTCTGGCTCGTCGACGAAGAACGGAAGGCGCAGATAGGCCGACGAACTCTCAGAGCGCATCGGCTGCTCGACGTCGGTCTCGATGAACTCATCGAAGTTCGATCCCGTGTCGAAACCGACCCCCGTCGGCCCACGGAACCAAGCGGCGTCATTGAATGTCAGCCCCGTCCACGTGAGACCGGAGTCGCCGTTCGTCGGCACGTGAACTCGCACTTCGGCACCGGCTCGAACCAGCGTCGTCGCTTCGCCGCCACCCGATTCGATCGCCGAGTCACGCACGCCACCACCGATCGTGCGAGGGTCGCTACCGTCGGTCGTGTAGAAACCGCGGGCACGCGGTCCGTTCGGATGGACGTACACGAGCGTACCGCGAGTGACGTATCCGGATCGCCGATCGAGCTCCGGCGGGTCGACCGATGGATAGAGCGGCGCCGGGACGAGTCCGCCACCCGCTGACACACGTCGTGCGCCACGAAGCTGCGCGAAGACGATATCCTGTCGGAAGGGAAGGAACCGTTCGAAGAGGATGTCGATCGCGCGCCTCCAATGATCTCGAGTGAACGGCGAAGAGCGCTGCGCGTCGCCCCAACGTGCCGACTCGCCGACAATCGCGATCTCGATCTCCGCTGCTCGCCGCTCGAACCCACGCTCGACACTCTCGCGCGTCAGCAGGCCACCGTGGAAGAAGTACTTGTGCACGCGGTCCGCGAATCGCAGCCGGTACTCCTCGCTGCCCATCAAGTCCTGATGGATCCAATGCGGGTTGCTGTACTCGAAGCGTGTCCAATTGCCGTGCGTGAACGGGCCGACGCGATCGGCATGAAGACCGTGGATGTTGTGATTCGAGAAGAACGATTGCTCCGCGTCTTGCGCGAAGAACGCGAAGCCACGACGGCCGTGACGATTCCTCAGCGCGAAGAAGTTGTTCGGCCGCGTGTTTCGAAGCGCCAGGGACAGTCCACGATCCTCGTCGCCCGTGTAAATGATCCCGATCATGAAGTCGATGAGGTTGTCCGCATCGAGCAGGACGGGAAACGACTCGTTCGACGTGCCGTCGGGGTTCAGTCCTCGAAGACGGAAGTACGTCGCGTCGTCGACGCCAGAACGGACAGCGGTCCAAAGCTCGCGCCAAGCGTCGAAATTCCCGTCGGTAAATTCGGTCGCGTAGAGGCTGCCGCCGGTTGCCTTGATCGTGTCGTAGTCCTCGCGGCGGCCACCGAAATAGGTTTCGCCGAAGGCTGCCTCGGAACGCTCCTGGGTTTGGTAGAGTCCCCAGTAGACGCCATTGATGTAGACCTGGTGGTAACGACTGCGCGTGTACGGCTGGCCCATGTCGCGCTGGAGGTCCCGCGCGTAGACGTCGTGAATGAACGTGAGCTCCTCGCTGTTCTGATAGGCCCACGAATCGTTTTGGACGGTGCGAAGATCGAGCTTCTTGAACTCGTCCGTGCCCTCCGCCCCGAAGAGCGGATAGCGCAGCTTCGCGTCGCCGTACTCGCTGCGAAAGAAGAACCGGAAGGCGTGCTTCGGATTGCGCCCCGTCGCGCTGAAGTTTCCTCGCGGCCGGATGCCCGCTTCGACTTGGAATCCCTCTCGCCCGTCCGGGTGGATGAGCTCCATCGATACGGGACGCTCCCATGCACGACCCTGGCCATCGGCGTGCACGTAGTTGCCCGTGGTCGGGTGGAAGAGGTTCTCGAGATCCGTGACGATCGAGATGGTCGACACGGAGACGAGCCCCTCGCGCAAGAGCGGCCCCCACTGCGGGTGGTCGACGATCTGGGGGTCCATGCCGTAGTCGAAGACCTGGCCGCTCACGGGCCCTGTCGGCCAACCCGGCGGCGTCTCCCCGTTCGGCGACTGGCGGATGATGTCATCGAGGTAGAGATAGGTGTGGGTATCGATATTCGTCGGCAGGAATCCTTCGCGATACGCCGCAGCACGAATCGTCGACGTTCCCACGACACGGATCGTCTCACCGGCTCCGAGCTCGCGCGCAGACGGGTTCTCTGGGAGCGGCTCCTTCCCGTCGAGCGTATAGAGCACGCGTGCGTCTTCGGTCGCAGTCGTGATTGCGACGTCGAGAGGAACATCGTAAAAGCCGCGATCGAAACTGAAGACGGTGTCCGAGACGACACCCTCGAACGACTGATTGCCGTTCGCCGCGCCCGGAGTCGGCGTGTCGAAGAAGCCGGTCTCGGTCTCGCCTGGTCGCGATGGACAGGCGACGAGCTCGGGAAGGATCAAGAGGTCGTCACTGTGGGAACCTCGATTGAATCCCTCGATCGCGAGGACGTTCTCTCCCGCGAGCAGCCGATCCGCGAACTTCGAGACGTCGAACTCGGTGAACGCCAGCGCCTCGTCGTCCGATCGCTCTTCGACCGCGCCGGACGTCGAATCTTCGATCGGCGGCGCGTTCGCGCTCGCGACCTCGACTCCGTTGAGGAAAGCGCGAAAGCCATCGTCGTACTTCATGCGCAAAACGACCCGCTCGAAAGCCGCCGGATCTTCGACATCGAAACGAACGCGCACGCGCACACGCTCCGTCGAACCGAACATCGTCTCGCCGACGTCGAGACCGAGAAGCTCCCCGAATCCTTCGCCGCGTTCGTAGCCGACGCCCGTTCGTCCCGAGAGCCAGGTCGAATCATCGAAGTCCGGATCGGTCCAGTCCTCCTCGGGTCGACCTCCCGCCGGGACCATCGCGCGTGCGGGCGCCGACATCGACACGAGCACGACCGAAGGACCCGAGACGGAGCCGAAAGACACCTTGGTCGTCTGCCGGGGATAGCCGGGATCGAACGAGTGCACGAGCTCTCCTCGCGCATCGACGAGCCCGAGGAATTGCCCAGCGCGGTCGAGCCGAAAGTGCGTGTGCAGCTCCTCGCCGAGAGTACGGCGGTTCTTTCCCGACGCGAAGATGACGATATACGTATCGCGCTCGATCGTCAGCCCCGCGGGAAAGCGCCAAGCATCCGAACCGTCGACGTCTTGCGTCACGCCCCAACCGCCGAGATCGACGTCGTCCGTCGAGCCGTTGTAGATCTCGAACCAGTCCGGGCTCTCGCCATCTTCATCCTGGAGTCCGCCGTCGTTCGACGCGACGAGCTCGTTGATCACGACGCCGTTCGCCGCGGGACAAGATCGACGCACGTCGCCATCCCCACCGCGAACCACGACCTCGATCGCGTCGATGTAGGTCTCCGACGGCAGGTCGCCGCCGAATCGATTCTCGCCGCGAGAGGTCAGTCGAAGTCGGTGCTCGCCGGGTGTGAGTCCGTCGACGAGCAAGACGCGCGCCGCGCGATCGACCTCCATCGCGTACGTGTCGAGCGTTCCCGATATCTCCGAGGGCGTGCCCGCGTCGACGCCCCAATCGAGAAAGCCCGCGTTGTGCGTTCGAGCCCCGATCCAGTAAACCGCCGTTCCCGAAAACTCGAGCGAGGCACTCGCGCCCGGGTCGTGCCGATCGTAATTCGCGTAGATCGCCTCGCCCCCGGAGTACTCCGGCTTCGCTTCCGAAATCCAGTCCCCGACGACGACGAGATCGGTCTCCTCGTAACGACGAAGCTCGACGGCCTCCTCCTGCGCGCTGACGCGGGTGACGAGCAAGACGAGGAGCCACGCGACTGCTGATCGAAAAGGCATCGCCTTTCCTCCAAGGAACGAAACGTCGACCGACTTCCGTTATCCTAACGCCTCCGCCGTGCATCGCGGAGAAACGAGCCCGGACCCGACGGATCGCGTCGGCGAATCTACGCCTCGAACGCCGCCGACTCTGCGCCCTTGTCGTAAATCGGCTTCCACTTCGTCACCACTCCGCCCGTGATCGTGTACACGAACGCGAAGTCGGACTCGAAGTCCTTGCCCGTCTTGCGCACGCGCCAACGGAAGGAGCCGAGCGTGACGACCGTGTCTTTGGAGGCGAGAAACTTGCTCGGGTTGAAGTCGAGCATCTCGAGTGAGTCGGCGATGTCGGAGAAGAAATCGATGACATCCTCTCGCCCTTCGTAGAGTCGGTTGAAGGGAACGTTCGACGGACCGCGGTGATCCCACTCGATCTCGGGCGACAGCGTCTCGACGAACGCGTCCATGTCCCCCTGAAAGAAGCACTCCCACCCTTTCTTGACGATCTCGATGTTCGCGTCGCTCATGATCTCTCCTTAAAGAGGCTGTTTCGAAACCCGCTTCGAGGCCCGAGGCCGAGCGAGCGGATGCGAGACGAGGACCGCGAACGAGGCGATATCACTGAATATCGTCGAGTTCGTGGGACGAAGCTCTCGCACCCGCGCAGCCGGCCGACGCCCGAATGGGGTTTTGAACTAGCCTCTAATTGCGAGCGAGCAGTATGGAGAAGATCGGGCGCGCGATCAACCGCGCAGGTGATCAGAGACTCTTCAGGTAGGCGAGTAGCGCGACCCGATTGCTCTTGTCGAGTGGCTTCTCGAGCTGGTGTTGGAACTTCGTCAACACGTCTTCGAGACTCCGTGCACGCCCGTCGTGAAAGAACCGCGTGCGTTGACTGACACCGCGCAGGAAGGGCGGATTGAATTCCGTACGCTTCTTCTCGTCGGCGAGACCGACATCGAAGGTCGCATTCGTCGTAAACTTCGACGGCGTATGGCAATCGACGCAGCCTCGATCTCGAAAAACCGACTCGCCGTGCTTGATCCGTTTCTCCACCTCACCGACCGCAAATTCACTCGGCGCGGGCGGAGGCTCGAGCGTCTCGAGGAACGCGACGAGATCGGCGACGCTCTCCTTCGCGAGCGGCTCGTCGCGGTGCATCGTGTTCATCACCGACTTCTCGACCTGCTCGGCGAGTGAAGCCGCGCTCCCGGTCCAACCCCACGGCGCCGTCTTGCGCGTTCCGAGGAGCGACGGCACGCGCTTGGGCGCGCCGTAGTCGCCATCGCCGAGCGTGTCGACGAGAAGGTCCGAGCTGTGACCATCGGTGTGACAGCTGTGACAAGAGATCCAGCCGTCGTGGGAAAGGCGTGCGTCGAAGAAGAGCTTCTCGCCGCGCTCGACCGCGGTCAACGCGCGAGAGGGGCCGAGCGAGATCGTTCCGATCACCGTCGCGCCGCGTACGTCGACGACCGAGAGCGAGTCGTCGAAGCGATTGGCGACGAAGAGACGATTCCCGAGGATCGCCATCGCCTCGGGACCTTCCCCGACCGAGAGACGATGCGCGACACTGTTTCTCCGTACGACGACCTCGGCGACTCCCGAAAACGCGACGGCCATCACGTCTCCTTCGCGCTCACCTGCGACCACGCCGGACGGATCGCCCGCCGCTCGACCGATGCCGCCCTGCTTGTCGAACCAGCCACGCACGACCTCGCCGTCCTTCGCCGCGAGAATCCGCGCCAGCTCGATCTCGTGAACCGCATGCGAGACCATTCGTCCCCAGTGGAGCTCTTCGTAGTCGGCGAGCGTCTTGAGCTGACGCTGGTGCGCGATGAGGACGCGCGCTCCGTCGGCGCTCAGAGCGAGGGAGCGGATGTTGTGACCTTCGACTCGGCAAATGGCTCGAAGCTTCATCCCCTCGACCTCAATCACGGCGAGATGACCGCGAAACGCGTCCGCGACGAGCAGGACTCGATCCTCGTCGACGAGAAGAAGATCGCGCGGCGCGAACGGAAGCGCGAGGCTCTGTCTCTTATCGCCGGTGATCGACTCAACACGTCGCGGCCAACGGGACGTGAGGAAAACGCGCTCGCCATCGCGCGCGACGCAGATCTTCGTGGCACCCTTCGGAGCTTCGCGAGTCCCGTCGACGCTAACTCGATCGCCCGCGACCGAAAGCTCGAGCAAGGCGCCTTTCGCGTCATCGAGGACGACGCACCGATCCGGACGCTCACCCTTCACGAGATCTGCAATGCGCTCGGCGACTCGGTACTCCGCGACAACCACGCCGCCCGCTGGGTCGACGAGCGAAACCGTACCACTCGCTCGATTCGCGACGAGGACACGACCTCCAAAAATTTCGACTCCCACGGGCCGTCTGAGCTGCTTCTCGAGCTCGACACCCGACACCGAGGAGACGGAAGTGAACGCGCAGAGAACCACGATTCCGAACGCTGACTTTCTCATGCAAGCATTCTCGACAAGGCGGAGCGGAAAATCCACGCCTTCGTCTCGTAGATTGGCACTCACGATTACGAGCTCGATCGGCACGACAAAGAGCACGCAGCACTCGCTCTTCGTCTCCTGACGAATCAGGACCACGAAGTTCGAGCGCGAGCGGTCGCCGTCGTGAGTAACGACGGCCGGCTGCACGAACACCTGATCCCTCTTCTGGGTGACGGATCCGACCTCGTTCGTCGATCGGACCACCTCGCGCTCCTCTACACGAGCGATCCCGAAGTCGCACGCAATGCGCTCGCCGGACTCTTCGAGATGGACGCCGTGAAGTTCATCGACACGAGTATCCCGATCGATACGAAACGGTTTCCGTCCGCAAGGCTCGCCCGAGCCGTCGTCGAGTGGATGGACCGAAATCCCGAGCCGGGATACGTGCTTCCGAACGATGCTTGGAGCCTTCGCGGGTTCACGCGCGAACAGCTGCAACCCGTCGAGAAGGCACTTCATCGCTTGCTCTCCCGATTCATCGAAGACGATCCCGCGTCCGACCGAAACACGGTGGCACGATGGATCACGCTCGTCGGCAAGTTCCCGCGGACGAAGTGGAGGGTCAATCCTCCGACCTCGGGAAAGGGACGGAGCCAACACTCCATCGGGCTCTGGGCTTCGCGCGTACCGACACTGAGCGTCACACGATCGACCGAAGCTTCCGACGGTTCCGGAAAGATCGGCAAGCGCACGACTGTTCCGGCATTCGCGCCGCGGAGATGATCCGTCGTCATCGGCTCGTCGTGCAAGACCTTCGCACCCTCGGAGAGCGCGACGCCGAATGCCGCGGAAGCGAACCCCTTGCCCTCCGTCCGCACGAGTCCGATGTGAAGCGTGTCGACGTAGACGACGGAAACGCCTTCGAGATCGACCGGCGGATCGATCAAGACCGTCGCCGAGGTATCCGAGCCGAGACTGCGCACCTCGTCGAACCGAACGATGCGCGTCTCGACTCGATGGTCCGCTTCCTCGAGCGCCATCAGGGGCGCAGACACGAGGAGAGCCAAGATGTACGACCATCGACTGAACACGAGCTTTCGATCCTTCCTCCATCGAGACACTGAGAAACCAAGCTTCGATTCTACCTCGATTCCGAACGTTTCCGGACCCGAACAGCTCTCGATCGGACACTGAGCACACAGAATTTGCGCCAACGCTCAAGTCTCCACGGCCGTGACGCCGTAGATGGCGATAGACATCTACCTGAGGAGCGTCCCATGAGAACCGAGTCGAACGTCGCATCCACCTCGACCGTCCACCAGGTTCACGAGATCGGCCAGAGCATCTGGTACGACAACATCAGCCGCGAGATCCTCGCGAACGGCGAGCTCGCTCGCTACGTCAGCGAATGGGGCATCCGCGGGCTGACCTCGAATCCGACGATCTTCTGCCGAGCGATCAAGGGTAGCGACGTCTACGACGCGCAGCTCGCCGAGCTCGCGGGAGGTTCGGTGACTCCTGAGGACGCGTTCGAGGCCATCGCCGTCGCCGACATCGGCGCCGCTGCCGACGTCCTGCATCCGATCTACGAAGAGAGCGGCGGAAACGACGGCTTCGTGAGCATCGAGGTGTCTCCCACGCTCGCGCACGACGCGACCGCCACAGTCGCCGAAGCGAAACGGCTCGTCCACTCGCTCGCCCGACCGAACATCATGATCAAGGTCCCGGGCACGACCGAATGCTTGCCCGCGATTCGAACGCTCCTCGCCGAAGGGATTCACGTCAACGTGACGCTTCTCTTCAGTCTCGAAAACTACCTCGCGGTCGCCAACGCGTACATCGCCGCTCTCGAGGATCGACTCGAGGCCGGCCTGCCGATCGACCAGGTGCGCTCCGTCGCGAGCTTCTTCGTCAGTCGTGTCGACGGTGTCATCGACGCCGCTCTGGCGGAGATCGCCTCGGACGATTCACCCGAGAACGCCGAGCGCGCTCAAGAAGCGAGCACGCTTCTCGGTGAGTTCGGTGTCGCCAACTCCCGCGTCGCCTACCGGCGCTTCGAAGAGCTCTTCGCGTCCGAACGATTCCAGAAGCTCGCGAACGAAGGAGCTGCCGTCCAGCGACTCCTCTGGGCGAGCACGGGCACGAAAAACCCCGATGACTCCGACGTCCTCTACGTCGAGGAGCTCGCGGGCCCGAACACCGTCAACACGGTTCCCCACAAGACGCTCGAGGCCTTTCTCGATCATGGCAAGGCCGAGTCGCGCATCGCCAACGCGATCGATGACGCAGAAGCCTGCGCGGGACGCCTCGAAGCGCTCGGAATCGACGTCGCCGGAGCGCTCGTCGAGCTTCAACGAAAGGGCGTCGACAGTTTCGTCGCCTCGTTCGAGGAGCTTCACGAGGCCATCGCCGCGAAGCTCTGATCCGAGGATCGGGACTCGACGCGCAAGCTCCTGAGGACGGGAGACAGCTCGAGGTGCTCCGCGCTACGACGCGACCATCAGCCATACGATCCACCTCTTCGTCGTGTCCCTGCGCCGACAGAGCGTCCGAGAGATAGTGAATCGCGAGCGCGTGCCCCCACACGTAGCGGCAACCTTCGGACGACGCGATCTCCCGCGCCGCCTCCGCAGAGCTCGCCGCGTTCTCGAAATCGGCAGCAAAAATGTACATACACGCCTGCTCGTTCAGCAGGTCGATCCACGCGAGACGAAATCGGCAGCGCTCGGCAATGTCGAGCCCTTCGTAGAGTGCCGAACCAGCCTCAGCGAGATTCCTCTGCTCGTTCGCGAGTCGAGCCTGGGCGAGATGGAGCCAAACGAGATGCTCCGGTGAGCTCGTCTGTAGGATCCAATCGCAAGCACGCTCGATCCGATCCACAGCTTGCGCGAAATGGCCCGAGACACGATTCATCTCCGAGCACCAGAACCAAGCGCTCGCGAGATCACCCGGCTCTCCATGCAGTCTCGGAGCCCCTTCGGTCGTGATCTCGGCTTCGTAACGCGACTCCATGAAGTCGAGGAGATCGCCCCCGCCGTGATAGCTCCCCGGCCAGCGCGTCTCGAACTTGCCGCCGCAGAAACGCTCGAGATAGTCCGCGTACTCGCGAGCGTACTGAAGGCGCTCGTCGATCTCCGGCTTCGGTCGATGCGATCTCTCCTGAACGTGCTCCCGAAACTCGCGCGAATCGGCCACCTTTCGCACATCGACGTGCTGACCCGACGCGTCGAAGAGCTCCTTGCACTCGACCGTAACCTCGAAATCCCCGCGGGACTTTCGCGAGATCAAGACGGCTGAGAAACGAGGAGAAAAACCGGACGAGAACGACGGAAACTCCGGTACGCCCCGAAAAAAACTCGGCGCGCTACATCCCCCCTTCGGGAGCTCGCCGCTCAAGAGGAGCGAATTGTCCTTCCCGTGGTAGTAAAGCAGAGAGAGGTCGCCGCCCGCCGCGTCCCACTCCTCCTCGGTGGGAAGATCCCCGACACCGCGGCGAAAGCGGAGCAAACCGTCTGGATCGGTGTTCGTCGGAAACTGCGACAGGACGCGTAGGCCGCGCGCGTCCCACGCCGTGCGCGATGCGCTCGAGAAACTCGCGCAGGAGAGAGTCCTCGAGCTCGCCGAAGATTCGCTTGTTCGTCGTTTCGTTTCGCGCGCGCTGCACACGCTCGAGCCCGTCGAGAAGCACGGGAATGAGACGCGGAGAGTCGCTCCCCGAGTCCTGCGACAGCACGAGAACCGAGCACGCGGCACGCGTCGCCGCATCCGGGACGTTCTCCGGTTCGC
>CAYZGY010000044.1:6164-19335 GCA_964478085.1 uncultured Planctomycetia bacterium | reverse complement strand
GGCGTTCGACATTCACGCCGAGCCGGCAAAAACTCGGGATCGCTACGGTCGCAACAGCTTCGGCCAACGCTGCCTCCTCGCGCGTCGTCTCGTCGAGGCCGGCGTCCCGTTCGTCACGGTCTACGACGGCGGCTGGGACCACCACACGAAGATTTTCGACGGACTCAACGCGAAGCTTCCCGATCGCGATCGAGGCATCGCGGCGCTCATCAGCGATCTCGACGAACGCGGTCAACTGGACGACACGCTCGTCCTCTGTCTCGGCGAGTTCGGACGCACTCCCAAAATCAACGAGCGCGGCGGACGCGACCACTGGTCGAACGCGATGTCCGTGATGTTCGCCGGCTGCAAGACGCCGGGAGGACAGATCGTCGGCGCGACGGACCGAAAGGGCTACAGCGCTTCCGAACGTGTCCTTTCGCCCGAGAACTTCGCATCGACGGTCTATACGAAGCTCGGCATCGATCCGAACAAGATCCTCTTCACGCCCGAGGGTCGCCCGGTGCACCTCGTGAGCGACCCGACGCCGATCTCGGAACTGATGGGCTGAGGAGCGACATGTCTGCGCGGACGATGGGAATTCGACTCCGCGTCGATCTCGCGACTCTCGTCGCGACGCTTCTCGTGTGCTCGTCCCTGGCCGCTCAATCCCCGACGCTGACCGAGGTCTTCCCACCGGGCGGTCAGCGCGGAACGAGCCTCGAGATCGTCGCCAAGGGCAAATTCGCCGAGTGGCCGCTGCGCGCCTTCGTGCACGGCTCGGACGGTGAGGTCGCGTCGATCGAAACCGTCGTGACGAAGACGAAGGGTCGCTGGAAGGTGACCATCGGGCCGTCGACTCCACCCGGTGTCTACTGGCTCCGGGTCGACGGAACGCAAGGCCTCTCGAACGCGCTCCCGTTCGTCGTTGGACTCCTCGACGAGCACGTCGAGGGTGCGAGCGAGCTCGAACCTCGCGCGGATCCTCGCTTCGTCGCCAACGGTCGACTCGCGAAGCGCGGTGAGGTCGACTCGTACGCGTTCGATCTCGCGCAGGGACAGACCGTCGTCGCCGACGTCCTCGCGCAGCGGGTCCTCGGCTCACCGATGGACGCGAGCCTCCAGATCTCGACACACGACGGATTCGTGCTCGCTGACAACGACGACGACCAGGGCAACGACCCGCGCATCATCTTCACCGCGCCGAAGTCCGGACGGTACCTCGCGCGAATCTTCGCTTTCCCCTCGCAGCCCAACTCGAGCATCTCGTTCTCGGGTGCCGCGACTTACATCTACCGATTGACCGTCACGTCGGGAGCCTTCGTCGATCACACACGCCCACTCGTCGTCTCGAGCCTCTCGCCCACGGTCGTCCCGCACGGATGGAATCTGCCGACGCCCGTCGAAGCTCACACGCCGCGTGATCTCGTGGACACCTGCGCGCACGTCCCCGAAGTACGACAGGTCACGGCGCCGATCCTGCTCGAGGATACGATCTCGGGGCGATCCGAGCAGTCGATCCCGCCCCACTGCGCACTCACGGGGAACATCGGGACGCGCGACGAGATCGATCGTTACGCGGTCTCGGTCGAGAAGGGACAGCACTTGAAATTTCGAGTTCGTGGTCAGTCGCTCGGCTCGCCGATCGCTCCCCTCCTCGAAATCGACGCACCGGGCGCGAAGAAGCCGATTCGCCTTCACGCGCGCGGCAGCCGAGCCGACGTCTCGAGCGACGTGCGCGTCGCCGCCTCGGGAGTCTGCCACGTGCGCGTCGCCGATCTCTTCGGCCACGGCGGGCCGCGCTTCGTCTACGCCCTCGACATCGAGCCGATCGTTCCGCACTTCACTCTCGAGACTTCGGTGCGCGAGGTGACGCTCTGTCCGCGGACGAAGACCGAGATCGTCGTCCGCTTGACGCGCCACGCCGGCTTCGCCTCGCCCGTCGAGATTTCGATCGCCGATGCGCCGTTCGGCGTGCGCGCAAAGCCTGTCGTGTCGAAGCCGCAGAAGAAGGCTACGGAGGAGCACAAGCTCGTGCTCGAGTCCGAGTTCGGTCCGTTCGTCGGATCCTTCCGCGTCGTCGGTCGAGCGCTCGAGAAGCCGGACGACGCCAGCGTCTCCGAGGTCTTCGCCGACGTGGTACGCCCCCACGCGGCGACTCGCGGCGACAGGATTTGGGTCTCTGTCCGGGATCGTGCGAGCTGCACACCCGAAGAGACTCCGAAGAAAGCGAAGAAATGAATTTCGCGAAGAAGCGTCTTTTGCGAACACGCCTTTGCGAAGCGGATACTTTCCTTTCGACCACTCCCGGATTCCGCGAGAACGAGCCTTGAACGCACCGAGCGCCGACGCCTCCCGAACCCCGGACGACCAAGAGATCGGTTGGCGGCTGATTCTCGCGCTACTCGTCATCGGCGCCGGGATCTGGCTCGTCTTTCGAGAACCTGAAAAGGACGAATGGTGGCTCGAGGCCGCCGACGAGTACTCGACGGAAGCGTCGATGCCGACGTCCGTGCAGAAGCCTCTCCCCGAAGGTCGAATGCCTTTGGCCGGCGGCGAGGTCACCCTCGCGCTGTCGACGAGCATCGCGACGTTCAACCCCTACACGGGACGCCAATCGGCCGACGGTCGAACGATCTGGAATCTCCTCTTTCCGCGCCTGGCGATCGAGAACGCGGATCACTTCCGCGGCCCCTCGACCTTCCGCCCCTACCTAGCGTCGGAGTGGAAGGTCGCCTCCGACCTCAAGTCGATCGAGTTCGTCCTTCGGGACGCGAAGTGGTCGGACGGGACACCGGTCACGTCGGAAGACGTTCGCTTTTCGTGGCTCGCCGCGAAGGATCCAGCCGTCGGTTGGCGCAATGTCTCGATCGTCGATCACATCGTCGACATCGTCCCGACGACAGAAAGGGTCTTCACCGTCCAATTCAAGATCGCGTCGCACTACAACCTGATGGACATCTGCGACGTCAACATTCTCCCGAAGCACGTCTTCGGCGCGATTCCCTTCGCAAACTGGCAAGCGAACGGAGACTGGCTGACCGAGGGGGGGACCTCCGCGGGCCCTTGGGTCCTCGAGACCTTCAAGAAAGGCCAGCTCATTACGGTGAAGCGAAATCCGAACGCCTGGGAAGGCGTCGAGCCAATACTCGATCGGGTACACTTCCGCGTGATCAAGGGCTTCTCTCCCGTGCTCGCAGCGCTCCTCAGCGAAGAGATCGACTGCATGCGCAAGGTCACCTACGACCGGCTTCCAACGATTCGGGAGACCGGGCGCATCTCGCTGTTCTCGTTTCAGTCGCGCAGCTACGGATTCATCGCCTGGAACACGAAGCGACCGAATCTCGCCGATGCACGCGTACGCCGCGCGCTCACGCTCGCGGTCAATCGCGAAGCGATCGTCGACGCCTACTTCGGGCCCAAGTCGAAGGTCGGAGGCCCGTACGTCATCTCGTCGTTCTGGGCGAGCAACGAGGAGATCGAGCCTCTTCCGTACGATCCGAAAGCCGCGGAGAAGCTGCTGCAAGAGGCGGGCTACCGCAAAGGCGCCGACGGTGTCTACGCGAACGAGAAGGGACGCCTCTCGATCGGACTCGGCCACCAGACGAATCATGTCGTGCGTGCTTCGATCTGCGAACGTGTCCGCTCCGACCTCGAGAAGATCGGCGTCGAGATCCGTCTCCAGCCCGAAGAGTACGGCGCCCTCGGAAACCGCGTGCTCGGAAAGCACGACTACGATGCGGCCTTCCTCGGTGCCAACACCGCGAGCAAGGTCGACATGAAGCCGATGTTTCACAGCTCGTCGATCGACCTCGCCCGCAACTGCATGGGCTACAAAAACGTTGACGTCGATCGCTGGATCGAGGAGGCTCGCACGACGCTCGACACGAAGCGTGCCAAAGATCTCTGGGGCAAGGCCCAGAAGCAGCTCCACGAGGACCAGCCGCTGATGCTGATCTACGAGGAGCACGGCTACGCCGCGATCAACAAGCGGGTGCAAAACGTGCGCGTCACATCTCTGAGCGCGTACGACAACCTCCACGAGTGGAGCGTCGCCGACGCCGAATCGTCGCCTTGATCGCGTACGTCACCCGCCGTCTCCTCTTCGGCTTGTTCATCATCTGGGGCGTCTACACGCTGACGTTTTTCCTCGTCAACCTCGCCCCCGGAGATCCGTTCCTCATCGATCCGGGCGACCCGCGCTTCGACCGCGCAGCGATGGAGCGCGAGAGAGAGCGTTGGGGCTACGATCGACCGATTCACGAACGCTACCTCGTACAGCTTCGTGGACTCTTCTGGTCGGCGCCCGAAGTCTACCGCTACGAATCGCGCAACTTCGAGATCGAGGTCTTCGGCGGGCTGAACGGCAACCTCGTGCGAGTGCTTCGGCGTCGGGACAACGGGCCGCGTATCGCGGAGTTCGTCGGCTCCCACGGACAGTCTCGCGAGCTCGCCGTGCATACGAACGGAGATCCTGCTCGGCACGCGATTCCACCCGGTCGATACTCGTGTGACGGAGCGCTCGTCTGGGTGCGTGAGAAGCCGCTCGACCGCGGCGGAATCGGATTCTATCTCGGGTTCTCCATCTCGCGGCTCGAGCCGATCACGCGCTTTCTCGCGACCCCGATCCTCAACACTCTCCTCCTGACGACCGCGGCTCTGCTGATCGATTTTGTCCTCGGAATCCTCATCGGAGTCATCTCCGCGCGACGCGCCGGCAGTCGGCTCGATCGGACACTCTCGTTCTCGACGCTCGTCGTCTACTCGCTTCCGGGCTTTTGGCTCGCTCTCGTGCTCGTCTTCCTTCTCGGCGTTCGCTGGAAGCTCTTGCCGACGGCCGGGGTCAACACGCCCGGCTACGACTGGACGACGTCGTTCGCGGGATTCGTCGACGGAGTCGAGCATCTGATCTTGCCCGCATTCGTCTTAGGGATCACCGGGGCGGCCGCGACGGCGCGATTCCAACGTTCGTCGATGATCGAGGTCCTGCGAAGCGACTTCATCCGCACGGCCTGGGCGAAGGGTCTCTCCTCGGACGAGGTCATCTGGCGTCACGCGTTCAGGAATTCGCTCGCACCGATCCTGACGCTCGTCGGTCTGAGCCTGCCCTTTCTCGTCTCGGGTTCGGTGATCATCGAGTCGATCTTCTCGTGGCCGGGCATGGGACGAGAGCTCGTCGAGGCAGTGCGCGCTCGCGACGATCTTCTCGTGACGGCGATCACTCTCCTCGCAGCGGTCTTCGTCGTCCTCGGCAACCTCCTCGCCGACCTCGCCTACGCGTTCGTCGACCCGCGCGTGAGGCTTTCGTGATGAGCAGATCCGAGTCACGGCAGCCGAATTCTCGTCGTCGGACGCGCATCGCGATCGCTGTGCTCGGGACAATCGTCGCGATCGCGATCTTCTGTCCGCTCATCGCTCCCTACGACCCGACCGAGCTGCCGGACGACACGCTCGCCCATCAGTTTCGCGCACCGCTCGACGAGGTCGTGGTCTTCGAGCACGAGCAGCTCGGGGAGAAAGGCGGGGTCTCCTGGAGTGTCGAAGGCGACGAGCTCGTTCTCGATCCCGCAAGAGGATTCGACGCGAAGCGCTATCCGGTCTCCGAGATCCGAAGAACCGAGGGCGAGATTCGCCCAGTGCGCACGGACCTCTACCTCTTGGGAACGGATCGCGAGGGCCGCGATCTCTTGAGCCGCATGCTCTACGGGACGCGAGTCTCGCTCGTCGTCGGCCTCGCTGCGATGCTTCTCGCGGTGACGATCGGGACGACGGTCGGAGCGCTCGCGGGATACTTCGGCGGCGTCGTCGACGGGGCGTTGATGCGCCTCGTGGACGTGCTCATCGCGTTTCCGCGACTCGTCCTTCTTCTCGTCATCGCGACGCTCTACGAGCAAGGCGGCATGTGGACGGTCGTTCTCGTCCTCGGCGCGACGGGCTGGATGGGCGTCGCACGTCTCGTCCGCGCCGAGTTCCTTCGACTGCGAGAGCTCGACTACACGTGGGCCGCGCGCGCGCTCGGCGCGACCTCGACCCGAACGATCTTTCGCCACATCCTCCCGAACGCCGCCGGCCCGATCACGGTCGTCGCGACCCTGCGCGTGGCCGATGCGATCCTGCTCGAGGCAGCGCTCTCATTCCTCGGCTTCGGCGTCGCCGGGCCGACGCCGACGTGGGGAAACATCATCGAATCGGGTCGCTCCGCGCTGCTCGACGGCGTCTGGTGGGTCTCGACGCTTCCCGGACTCTTGATCGTCGTGACCGTCCTCGCCGTCAACACGCTCGCGACGAGACGTGAAGAGTCCGTCGCTACTCGACCAGCTCGATCTTGATTCCCGCGAGGACGAACGCCTCGCGGAGCGCGGGGCTCGAGTACTCGCAGGAAAGCTCCAGCAGCTCCCGCAAGGAAGCCTCGACGGAGAGCGAGTAGAGACGAGTCGGTCGATCCGGCTTCGCCTCGATGCGAAACTCGGAGATGCGCTTTCCGCCGATCGAGAATCGCACCGCGCCGTCCTCTTCGATCGACTCGAAGCTGACGCCGAGAATCGTCACCCGATAGCGTCGCGCGTCGCTCTTCGCAGCCGTGTCGTCGTTGGAGAGCGGCACGCGAATTCGGTCGACGCCGCGAAATCCGGACGACACGACGAAGGGATACGGGAGCCCCGCGAAACGAGAGAGGTGCTTGCGCACCGGCTTCGCGTCCTGCGGCTCGATCACGACGTCGAGCTTCGGGGACGGCCCTCCGACGATCGGAAACTCGAGCCAGACGGTTCCCTGTCCATCCCGACGATCACCGGGTGCCGCGAGGTTGACTCCGATCCTCCGCAGGACGTTCTCGTCGATGTCCCAGCGCTGGAAGGTCCAAAGCTCCATCGCCGGATCGTGAACGAACGCGATCGACGACTGATTCGGGTAACTGCAGGTGCACGACCGCGTGTAATCGGGTGACGCGAGAACGCCGTCGGCGACGATCAGATTCTGCGTGCAGCTCGCGCGGAAGCCACCGAGGTTCGCTGTGCCGCTGTCACCCGAGAGATCGAAGAAGCCCGCGGCTCCCGAACGGAAGGTCAGGAGGTGCTCGCTCGCGATCGCTGTCGTGCAGCCGTACTTCCGAGCGAAGCTCCACTCCTCGACGCGACCCGTGAGCGGATTGACTCGCGTCTTCGGCTTCCCATCGAGAAGCGAAAACGCACGCGTCTGCGCGAAGATCGTGTCGTGCCAGAGCATGATCGGGCCGCCGTACTTCTCCCGCACGTCCCAGAGGATCTGACCCGTCTTGCCACGTCGCGCCGTCAATCGATCGCCAGGCTCATCCGAGAGGGCATCGCGCGAGGAGCGTCCGGACTCGACGAGGATGTCGTGCTCGGCCGAGTACGAGAGGAATGTGCCGTGAACCTCTCCCTCGTACTCCCAGAGCCGACGGCCGCTCTCCAGGTCGAACGCGACGATGCGATCCGGATCCGGCGCCTTTCGCCCGCGACGCTTGAGCCGCTGCGAGACCACTGCAGGGAGACGATCGATCGCGAAGACGATCTCCTCGCTCGCGCAGATCGCGTTGTGGCGAAACGCGAGGCGCGCGTCCGTCGACCACGACTCGTCGAGCTTCTCGAGCCCGAGCACCGAGATCGATCGACTCGCCGTGCCGTCCCAGACGTCGTCGGCGCCGATCTTCGCCTTGCGGGGCTTCGGAATCTTGTCGTCGACGAGGTGGAGAAGATGCCGATGGATCGAGAGGAGCCGTTCGTCCTCGGTCGTCGGGGAGTCGTCCCCCGCCGTAGCTTGCAGCGTCGTGCTCCGCTCGAGGAACGCGCGGTACTCCTCGCGCATCGCTTCGGGCAGCGATTCGGGCAGCGATTCGGGAGGAACTCGCGCGACCATGTCCTTGCGCGAGATCGCGCGGTTGAGCTCGCGCATCGCCCAGTCCTTCCGCGACTGGAGAAAGCCACGCTTCTTGACTCCGAGCCCAGGTATCGCACGAAGCCTTTTCTCGATTCTCGTGATGTCGTCGTCCTTGATCCGGTCGATGTCGTGCTTGTCGAACTCGGCCGACGAGAACTCCATCGGGGACCGTCCCGTCAGGAGCTTGCGCGACGTGGCGGCGATATAGCCGAAGCGCTCGCCTCCCGCCTTCGATGTTTCGCGCGATTCGATGACCCTACCGTCGCTCGCGTCGAGCACGACGAGTCGCTCTCCGGCGGAGACGATCACGCGACCGGGCGTCGTCACGTAGTTCGACCCTGTCGCGTTGGCGCCGGGCTGGTGACTTCCCGTGTCGTACGCGGCGCCGATCTTCGGCAGCTTCGCCTCCCAAAGCTTGCGGCCCGTGTAGACGTCGAGCGCTCGCAGAAGATCCGGCCCTTCGACGAGGATGCGGCCCTCGAAAACGTGGGGGCGAGGCCCATGACCGTGTCGCGGGAGGAGCTCTCGATTCGACGGGCCGCCGAACCAGAGGATGCCGAGCGGCGCACGAACGAGGCGATCGCTCGAGACGTTCGAGTTGCTCGCGTCGCCGCAGAGACTGTTGGCGGTGTCGTGGTACTGGTGCGTCCAGGCGCCGCCACCGGAAGGGCCGGAGGCGTGCTGGATCGTGATGCCGGCGGATGTCGTCTCGATCGAGAGATCGGTGCGTTCGAGCCTGCGCAGCTCGATCAGGGCCGACTCCAAATCTTCCGGGGTGCCCTGCAGCGTCGCGACACCGCCGTGCGGCCGAAGAACGCGAAGCACATCACCGACGTGACGTCTCGCGTCGGCGCAGGCGACGGAAGCGAAGTACTGCGGCAGATCGGTCTCATCCAGAGCGCGAACACGAACGACGAGGGCCCGCCCGTAAAGGCCTGCAGCCGCGAACTCTTCTCGCAACGAACGAGCCGCTTCTTCGCGTTCCGCGACGACGACGATGCGGTGCTCCCCACGACGGATCAAATCGTCGATCACCGGGCGGCTCTTCAAACCGAGGACGACGGCAAACGGAGCATCGTCGAAGCTCTTCGTGCTCGCCGCCTTGGCGACGACCTGACGCGCCTTCCCTTCGCCGAAGGCCAGAATCCTTCCGTCGACGAGCGAGACGAAGATGCGCCCTTCCGACGCGATGACGTCTCCGGGAGCTCCGGGAAGCGCCGTTCTCCACTCGACGTTTCCGTCCTTCGAGAACACGAGGAGCGAACCCGGCACAGCGACGATCGTTCGGACACCCGCTCGAATCGTTCGGACCTCGTCGATCGACGGAAGTGATGACGGACGTTCGGTCGCGCTCACCAGCTCGCTCGTCATCGACGCCCGCTCCTCGAGAGTCCAGATATCGCGCCATCCGCGCGGCACTTCGCCGCCTTCCGTGGCCGACCTCGTCGATCCTCGGTAGAGGTCGATCGTCTCGCCGCCCGCGCGGTATCGCTTCGCTTCTTTCGACGCCGTGGTGCTCTTCGACTTCTTCTTGGCGAGTCGCCTGATCTCCTCGAGCGCGATGAAGCGAGTTCGCTCCATCTCGACCCAGACGGCGCCCTCACTCTGCTCGAAGAAGACGGCGAATCGCCAGGGGCGTCGCAACGAGCGCCCCTTCGAGGAAACTTGCTCGACGAAGTACCCGACCCCCGCTCGGTGCTTCTTCTTCGCCGGATCGCGATACTCGCTCTCGACGTGAAAGCTCTGCGGCTCGAGCACACGTGCGATGTCCGTACGCTCATCGCGAGCGACCACCCGCCGAAGCTCGGCGTTCTCGACGATGACCTGATAGGTCATCCCGAAGGAGTCGGCGTGCCACGAGACGACGAAGTTGGCAAGATCGAGATCGAGCGCGCGGCGCAGCTCGTGCCGGACCACGCGCACGGAAGGAGCTCCTGGCGCTCCTTCTTTCTTACCGGGCGCTGTGAAGCGAGACGCGGAGTACACCGCGTGCCCGTCGAAGGCCGCGTGACGCGCGGGCAGGCGAGTCAGAATGTCGCCCTTGGCGAGATCCGCGATCTCTCGTCCGCACACGAGGTGCTCGGCGAACGTCGCGATGTGGTAGTCCTCTCGTCGCGTGTTTCGACTCAGGTGGAAGAAGCGAAGCTCTCCGGTCGCACGGTCGAGGACCGCTGGAGCCGCACGACCGTTCGGAACGACGAGCGCGTCGCCACGAACGGCGAGGTAACCCTGCGGAGCGATTCCCGCGAACGCAGGAGCGTCGTGCGGCTGCGGAATGAACGTCGCGCCCCCACCGTCGTTCGTCCAGATCGTCGCGCCCGTCTCCGCGTCGACCGCGTGGACGAAGACTCCCATCGTCGGCCAGATGCTCGCCGCGAAGTAGACGACCCCGTCCGCGACGACCGGAGCGCCGCGAGCAGGCCACGACGAGATCCACGAACCGTTGCCGACGATCGGACGTTCGGACGGGCCACCACGCTTGCGCCAGAGTATCTGCCCGCTCGCTGCGTCGAGCGCGTACAGGAAGCCGTCGTCCGCGGCGACGTAGACTCGCTTCCCGGCGACCGCCGGGGCGAAGCGAATCGGCCCGTTCGCAAAGAACCGCCAGAGCTTCTCGCCCGACTGCGCGTCGAGCGCGATGACGCTCTCCGTTCGAGGCGAAGCGACGAAGACGCGACCGTCCGTCGCGACGGGTGAGGGGGCGACGTCGAACGAGAGCCGGGGCTCGTCGGGCCACGTCGGCTGGATGGGCCCGAGATCGAGGCTCCAGATCAGCTTCGGGTCGCGAGGGACTGAATCCGTCGTGGTCGCGGTTCGACCCGCATCCGCACGCCACATCGGCCAATCCGCAAAGACGGCTCCCGTCGCGATCCAAGCGATGACCGGCAAGAGTGCCCGGCGGAGGGCTCGGGCGTGCGCCCCGGCCGCCTCGGTCTGACTGCGAAAGAACCAGCGCATTCCGCCCAGCATATCCGGACCTTGCCGGCCCATCTATGTCCCAGCGAGATCGGCACTTGGAAAAGATCGACAGGGCGCCGGATTCGTTTAGGATAAACGGGCGTGATCTCGGTTCGATCCGCCGCCAAGAAGGGAAGTTTCAGGCATGTCCGTGTCGCAGTCAACGCGTTCGTCTCCGTCGGCCTTACGTCTCGCCCTCGTTCCCCTCGCCCTCGTTTTCTCGAGCATGACCGCGCGGCCTGTCGACGCCTGCAGCGTCCCGGTCTTCCGCTACGCGCTCGAACGCTGGGCTCCGGACCTCTTCCGTGCGCTCATCGTTCACAAAGGCGAGCTGAGCGAGTCGGACCGCGAGCTCATCGCGACTCTCCATCTCGCCGGCAAGACCCCGACGAATCTCGAGCCCGACACGATCGACCTCGGGGACGAGGACGCTCTCGAGAATCAGTCGTCGGGGGTGCGCGAGGTCTGCTCGAGCCTCGGCGAGATCTCGGAGCCGCAGATTGTGCTCCTTCCGCCGCTCGCGCAAAAATCAGACCGCGTGATGTGGAAAGGGCCGCTTCGGGATGCCGAAGGTCGCAAGAAGCTCCTCGCCGTCATCGACTCGCCGGCACGACGCGCGATCTCGAAGAACATCCTCTCGGGAAAGACGGCGACGTGGATCTACCTCGAGAGCGGGGACAAGAAGAAGGACGACGAGGTCTTCGCGAAGCTCGAGGGCATCCTCCGCAAGCTCGAGAAAGAGCTCTAGCTGCCCGAACAGCCCGGCGAGGACGACCCGCCCGACCCGTCGAGCGAGCTGCGCTTCAGCAAGCTGAAGCTCCAGCTCGCGTTCGCGACCCTGCGCGTTTCGCGAACCGACCCTGCGGAGAAGGCCTTCGTCGATCAGCTCCTCGCGACGGAGCCCGATCTCGTCGATGAAGGCAACAAGCCGATGGTCTTCCCGATCTACGGTCGTGGACGTGCCCTCTGGGCCTACGTCGACGCGGGCATCCACGAAGAGACGATCGCGGACGCCGCGTCGTTTCTCGTCGGACCCTGCTCGTGCGAGATCAAGGGCAAGAACCCCGGTGTCGACCTCCTGATGGCGGCCGACTGGGAAGGTGCCCTGACGACCTTTCTCTCCGCACGCGACGAGCCGATCCCGGACCTCGCGGGCTTCGAGGGCTTCACGAACCCCGCCGGCGTCTCGGTCGGCGCTGCGAAGAAAGGAGAGGTCGTCGAGCGCAAGGACCCAGCCGAGGAGACGACCGACGAGTCGGTTCAGACGATTCGGCCCGAGGTCGAGCCGATCAAGCCGGAGCAGCCGAGGAAGACGACCGAGGTCGCGATCCAGAAGGAAGACGACGCGGGCGAGAGCAAGAATCTCGAGCCGAAAGTCACGCAGGTCACCCCGCCCGAGAAGATCGACGAGGTGACGACCCCGATTCCCCCCGCCCCCGAAAAGGCTGGGTCGAGCACGCCAGTGGATACGAGCCCCGCGAAGGACGAGGCCTCGACGCCTTCCGCGGACGAGCCCGGACTCCGTCGCAATCTCGTCCTCCTCGGCCTCGCCGCTCTTCTGATCGTTGCTGGGGTTAGCGTCGCGCTGACGCGTAAGCGCGGTTGAGATCGTCATCAGGCCCACCAGGACCCTCCCACTGAAGCGACCATGAACCTCTTTCGCCTGATTCTCCGCGAGATCGCGTTTCGCAAGATCTCGTTCGTCACGAGCCTCCTCTCGGTCATCGCCGCGGTCGCCTGCCTCGCGTTGCTCATCGAGCTCCTCGCCGATCACGACGCGGCGACGGAGTCCATCGTCGAGGCCAAGACCGCAGAGCAGCGCGAGATCCTCCAGAAGCACGAAGCGAAGCTCATCGAGATCACGAAGGAGCACGAGGACTTCACGCGCAAGAACATGAAGAACCTCGGGTTCAACATCCTGATCCTGCCCAAGAATCAGAACCTAGGGGATCTCTACGCCGACGACTTCGCCTCGAAGTACATGCCCGAGGAGTACGTCCACACTCTCGCGAACTCGAAGATCGTGACGATCAATCACCTCCTGCCGAGCTTGACGCAAAAGCTCGTCTGGCCGGAGCGCAAGCGCACGATCATCCTCATCGGCGTTCGCGGTGAGGTTCCGATCGCGCACAAGAATCCCAAGAAGCCGCTCATCGATCCCGTTCCGAAGGGCTCGGCCGTGCTCGGCTCGGAACTCTGTGAAAGTCTCGGGCTGAAGCCGGGAGACAAGATCGAGCTCCTCGGAGAGGAGTTCTCGGTCCACAAGTGCTACCCAGCGCGTGGCAACAAGGACGACATCACGATCTGGATCGATCTCGCGACGTCGCAACGCCTCCTC
>CAYZGY010000044.1:0-6145 GCA_964478085.1 uncultured Planctomycetia bacterium | reverse complement strand
GAATGCAACTGCACGGCAGATCGATTGCCGATCATCCGATCCGAGATCGCCGGCATCTTGCCCGAGACACAAGTCATCGAGCGAGGGACGAAGGCGACCGTACGCGCGGAGGGCCGTCAGAAGGCGAAGAAGCTCGCCGAAGAGACCCTCGCGATCGCCAAGCGGGAAACCTCGGCGACACTCGCCGCCGCGGAGGCTGGGCGTCTCGAGCTCCGGCGAGGACGCGAACGCGCCGCCGCGACGACCATTCCGACGGTGATCTTCGGCAGCGCCCTCCTCGTCGCCGTGCTCGCTTTCCTGAACGTGCGCGAACGGCGCAGCGAGATCGGTATCCTCCGCGCACTCGGACTCGGGGGCGGAAGCGTCCTCCAGGTCTTTCTGGCGAAGGCTTCGGTAATCGGTCTCATCGGAGCCGTCGTGGGATACCCGCTCGGTCACGTCCTCGCGACCGCTTGGGGCGAGAGCAGCCTCGCTCGAGGCGAAGGGGGCTCGCTCTTCGACCCGACCCTGTTCGGAATCACCCTCGTCGCCGCCCCCATCGTCGCGATCACCGCGAGCTGGATTCCTGCACTTCTCGCCTCCCAGCAGGATCCTGCGGACGTGCTGCGAGACTCCTGATTCGCTCTTTCCGACCCCTCGTAGAAAAACTCGGAATTCCCTGAAGGTTCGTCGAGTCCCTTCACGCATCGCAGAGTAGACCGCCGCACGGCGCGGCCCCGACGGACCACTAAAAAACGTGCGCTGCTCGACCTCAGGGCGGTGCGATTGGAGCCTCGAACCGATCGCGAGACGAATGAGAACACGGACGAAGAGACACGTTGATCTCAGCACAGCACGGTCGCGCTCCGAGCGCTCGGCGCCGCTCACCCTCGTACTCGCGGTGAACGCGGCGACTTTCGGTTGCGCCGACAGGGTCGCGAACACACGTTCACGGGTCGACCTCGGAGACCGAGCGTCGATCGAGCGCCTGAGGCCGATTCTGATCGCGCATCGCGGTGGTGTCGTCACCCCGGCAGCCCCCGAGTGCTCGCTCGCGGCGATTCGATTGGCCAAGAAGCATGGCTACGCGATGGTCGAGCTCGACGTCCAGAAGTCACGTGACGGCGTGCCGATCGTCTTTCACGACGCCACGCTCGAGAAGGCCTGCGGGATGGACGGTCGCATCGTCGACATGGATTCGGATCAAATCCGAGGGATCACGTTCTCGCAGTCCGATCAGACCATCGTAACGCTGGAGCACGCGCTGAACGAGTGCCGAAACCTGTCTCTCGGCGTCATGCTCGACATCAAGGTTCGAGGCGATGGGGCTTTCTTCCGAACGATCGCTCTCCTCATCAAGATCCACGAGCTCGAATCATCGACGATGACGATCAACTCGGATCCCGCGCTGCGAGAGGCTCTCAGCGGGGCCGTGATGCTCACGGTCACGAGAGACGAGCTCGAGCGAGCAGAGAACGGCGAGCCGGTCGATCTCGCCGGGAGATACTGGTTCGGCCTGCCGCACAGAATCCCCGATGACACGATCCGTCGGCTGCAAGAGTGCGGCGCCTATGTCTTCCCGGCGATCAACACGTTCCGCTACTCCGAAGAAGATCACTACGAGGAGGCTCGGAAGGACATCGAGCGCCTCTTGCGAGCGGGAGTGGAGGGCTTTCAGATCGACTCGGTCTACGCACCACTCTTCGACGTCGCGTCTACCCCCGCTTCTTCTTCAGAATGAACCCCGCGCCAGCCCAGTTCGCGAGATCCTCGCGATTGCCGTCTTCGGTCGGCTGCACGACGAGGACGATTCGCTTCGCACCCGCGGGAATCTCGACATCGAAGCGCCACGCCGGATGCAGAAACCTCATGATGGGAGAGTACGCCACGCGCTTCCCGTCGATAAAAACACTGAAAACGACGCTCGGAATACACCCGAGATCGGAACCGAAGCTCGTCGCGAGAATGTTCTCGTCGACCCCGGCCGATGCGACGAAGCGGATCCACTTCGGATCGACGGCGAACTCGACACGATTCGGTGCGTGCACGCCGAGACCGCGCTTCCACTCCCGGCCTCCGACGCGCAGGGGCTGCCCGCGATTGGAAACGTCACGTTGTGGAGGCTTCGACACGGGCGCGAAACGATGCTGTCGATCCGACGGAGAATGCCCCGGGCCGAGGACGCGAAGCGGCTTGACATCCGCGAGATGAACATCGGGGACGGCCGGTGCCTTCCCCAAGCGATCGAAGTGAAAACGGCTCTGGAGGCAGACGGCCTTGCCGCTGGCGTCAAAGGCCTGCGCACGTAAGACCGTCGTCTCGGTGAGGCGGAACGGCCGCTCGTACCGTTCCGAGGTGGACTTCGGCGCGCTTCCGTCTCTCGTGAAGCGAATGGTCGCGCCGGCCTGTCGTGGCGCCGACAGCGTCACGATCGTCTGCGTCTCGAAGATGTGAGGGCGACGCTTCGTCCCCCACGGCGCCGCACGGACCGGATCGACCCGCTGGCGTTCGACGTATCCCAGGCGGACGAGCTCATCCCAGAGGCTGACCGTCGAACAGAGGTAGCGTTCGAAATGGGCGACCGTCCGGGCGGTCAGATCATCCGCGTCGATGCCTTTCTCCGGGTCGTAGTCGGGGTGCGAGTCCGTCAGGTCTGGCGCGAGAACGCACTCGAATCCGAGCTCTTTCATGTTGAGGAGGCCGATGTCCTTTGCGAGCAGGCAAACCTGTGTATGTACGCCGAGGTAGATCAGGTGAGTGATCCCTCGCTGTTTCGCGAGCGTGTAGAGCGCTTCGCGACTGTTCGGCATCAAGTCGCGCTCGCCGACTTCGAGGTCAGGGTGCATTCGATTCCAGCCCCAGTTTCCTCGGCAGCGATCGACGCACGCGCAGCCCGGCCCGTTGGGCGGCGGCGGGCACGAGATGCGATGCGGCGCTGGCAACGCGAGTGTCTCGACCGCGAGCGCGGCTTCGCGTTGCGGCGTGCCGACGTACGCGTCGACGGAGTCGGTCGGGCAGAGAAAGACCTGGGCTCCGAGCTTCCGCAGAGAGCGTAAACACGGGTTCATGCGAGGGACGAGGGATCCGACACGCGCGGCCGCGGTTTTGCACCAGTGCCAGTTCCACATGTCGACGACGACAACGCCGATCTTGCGCGGATCGATCTTCGTCGGAGTGACGGATCGTTCACCCGTCGAACGATCGCGACTCGCAAGGTTCCATTCGATGTCCGCCGCGCGCAGAACAAGGGAGCTCGAGAGCATCGAGACAATCGTCACGAGCAAACCGAGCCATCGAGGCCCAGAGCGGGACTTGGTCCGTATCGAGAGATTCATGACGCCGAATCGACTTCTTCCAAGGGCTGTTACCCGAACAGATCGAGCACGGGCTCTCCCGTCGAAAACACGGGACGCGAGAGTCCGCTGTTCTCCGTCGGGTCGTGGAGCGGCACGCCGAGCGCGTGGAGCATCGTCGCGTGAATGTCCTGCGGGGTCACGGGATCGCTCTTGGGTCGCGCGCCGATCTTGTCGGACTCGCCGTAGACAGCTCCGCCGCGGATGCCGCAGCCGGCGACGATGGCCGAGAAGCATTGCGGCCAGTGGACCCGGCCGGGCGGCCCCTTGGTCTGGATTTTGGGTGTGCGGCCGAACTCGCCCATGACGACGACGAGCGTGTCGTCGAGCAAGCTGCGCTGCTTCAGATCCACGAGCAACGCAGACAGAGCTTCGTCGAGGCGCGGCAGGCACCATCCCATGCCGTACGAGCCCGATCCGAAGGCGTTGCCCATGCCCATGTGGCCGCCGTGCATGTCCCAGCTCGAGCTCGGTGGCCCCTTGCCCGAGCCCGGCGCGGGGCCCGTCCAGCCGTTGACGGTGACGAAGCGCACGCCCGATTCGACCATGCGGCGCGCGAGCAAGAAGTTCTGTCCGAGTGGATGCATGCCGTAGCGCTCGCGGACCGACGTGGGCTCTCGGTCGAGCTCGAAGGCCCGTCGACCTTCGGGACGCGTCATGCTGTCGAAGGCCTTCTCGCGCAGCTCGTCCCAGTCGCGGCCGACCGCATGCTCGCGCAGCGTCTCGGACTCGAGCTTCGTCAGAAGATCTCGTCGCGTCTTCAGACGATCGGGATCACCCGACTCGTAGACCGGCGGCGGCTTGAAGTTCGGCATCGCCGGATGATTCTGCGCCGAGCCGACGAACACGGGGGCGTACGATGATCCGAGGTATCCTCCCGTACCGATGTTCGGCGCGCAGAAGACCGGCGGCCCGACGCACTTGATGAGCCATGCGTTCGAGACGAGGTTGCGGTCGCTCGGGAGGTACTTTGCGACGATCGAGCCGATGTACGGCGAGGAGTCGGGCCGTCCCTGCCGGACGCGTTCGACGAACTGCCCGCTGAGCAGGTTGTGCATCGCGTCGAAGTGATTGCTGATCGATGCAGGGTGCGCAAGCGATCGAATCAGGCAGAACTCGTCGGTGAGCTTCGCAAGTCGGGTGTGAAGCTCGCTGATCTGCATCCCGGGCACTCGCGTGCGAATCGGCTTGTACGGGCCGCGGATTTCGCGCGGCGCCTCGGGCTTGAGGTCCCACGTGTCGAGATGGCTCGGACCACCGCAGAGGAGTACGAAGATGCACGACCTCTTCGACGCGACGGCTCGACCCGAAGCGTCAGTTTCGTCGCGACCGAGCACGAGTCCGGGAATTCCGAGGGGAAGCATGCCGAGCCCTGCAGCCCCGAGAAAACGACGACGGGAGAGTTCATGATGATTCACGGCAGGCCTCCTTTTCGGATCGCTCGCGCGTCCGGAGTCGCATGTCCGGTTTCGTCACTACACGTCGACTTTCAGCAGTCGACACGCTTCCTCGTAGCCCGCGGCGCGCTGGCCGTCGCCGCGAGGCGTTCTGCCGTACTCGCTCGCCGTCACGCGCGCGAGCGCGATCGGCTGGAGCCAGCGAAACTTCGCTCGTGTCTTCTGGAACTCCTCGTCGACAGTGCGAAAGTACTTCTCGGCGTGAAGAGCTCCGTCCTCGCTGACCGCGAAACGCAAGAGCACGTCGAGCACGGACCGAACGGGGTGACCCAGCTCCGCGTAACGGGCGACCAGCGCGCTCGCTCGCCCTTGATCGCGACCGCGGATCGCCGAAGCGGTCTCCTCGAGAAGCCACTCTTTCGATCGGTGAGCCTTCTTCTCCGAAGACTTGAGCGTCTCGAGCGGAGCGGCGTGAATCAGATTCTCCTTGGCGCGGTGGCTCTGTCCGGCGGTGTGATACGCGCCGACGAGGAGGCTCGCGACGGTGTTGCGATGGTCGCTGACGCGCGCGATGTTGCGCCAAGCGTTGGCGGCGTCGGACGCGTGCACTCCGACGGAGTCGCCGTGTACGCTCCCGGCGGGTTTCAGCGACGAGCTGTAACGAGCCTGCCGTCCGGAATCGCGCAAGACGAGTTCGTTGGCCGCGAGTGAGATCGCCTCGCCGACGATCTCGGGCGAGATGCCATCGGCGAGCGCAGCCGCGGCAGCGGCCGCGGCGGCGTCGCGCGAGCCCGCGAACAACGTTTCTCTCATCGACTCGATCCAAGCGTCACCGGGATCGCGCTTGCCGAGCTTGCGGCCGAGGAGCTTGTGCGTGTCGAGCATCTTCGGAAGCACTCGACGAATGGCGGGCTCGGGTCGCTCCTTCGACAGTCGACGGCGCTCGGAGTCGACACAGAATCGCACCGACTGCCGGAGCAGCGTGTGCGCGTGCTCGGCACCGCAATAGTCGAGCATCGTCCAGGCGCGCCACGCGAGAACGACTCGGTGCACATTGACCTCGTCCTGGATCGAGTACTGAAGGTGCTGAAACGCCTCGCCAGGTCGCTCGTTGACCAATCCGGCGAAGGTCGCTTCGGAGCGATCCATGTCGCCGCTGCGCGTTATCTTCTGAAGACCATCGGGCATGCGCCCAGCGGGCGCGAGCTTGCCGACGGCGCCGTCGCCCGCGGTGACACTTGCGGCAGAAACACGACGCAGGAGCTGCTTTGCGCGGCCGCCCTTTTCGTGTATGCGCGCCGTGTTGCGATAGAGCACCTTGAGGACGGGCAGCGCGCGACGACTCTCGGGCAACGCACGCGACATCTCGTACGCCGGCGCGAGCGCCATGAACGTGTGGTAGCCCGTGTAGTCGTG
>CAYZGY010000043.1:12286-19450 GCA_964478085.1 uncultured Planctomycetia bacterium | reverse complement strand
CGCGAGTACCGCCACCGGAAGTCGGGGATCGTGTTCGTTCACGTGCCCGAAGGGACAAGGGACGTTCCTGATGGGAAGTCCGGCGAACGAGAGAGGGCGAAGGACGAAGGAAGGCCCCCAGCACGAAGTCGGGCTCAGCTCGTTTCTCATCTCGAAGCACGAGATCACTCAGGCGCAGTGGGTCGCGGTGATGGGCAGCAATCCATCGGACCACCAGGGCGACGACCTCCCCGTCGTGGATGTCAGCTGGGAAGATTGCCGAGAGCTCTGCGAGCAAACGGGACTGTCCCTTCCGACCGAAGCGCAATGGGAGTACGCCTGCCGGGCAGGAACGACGACACGATTTCACACGGGCGAAGACGAAACCGATCTGGCGAGCATCGGATGGTTTGGCGGGAACTCGGGATATCGAGTGCACGCGGTCGGCGAGAAACCTCCGAACCGCCGGGGCCTCCACGATATGCACGGCAACGTCTTCGAGTGGTGCCGGGACGTTTACGACCCGTCGTTCTACTCGAAGGAGGAAGCGACGGAGAAGAACCCGCTCTACGCATCGGGCCGAGGAAATCGCGTCGTACGCGGCGGCCTTTACTCGGAGAGCGCCAGAATCTCCCGATCAGCGTGCCGCTTCGGCTACCTGCCGACGACTCGTGACGGCGACACCGGGGTTCGCCTGGCGTTCAACTTCTCCCGCTAGTGGCGATCCGCGCGCGACCCGGGGAGCGGCTACCTCTCGGCGATCACTTTCACGAAGTGCACCTTGTTGAGCTCACCCTTGCGCTTTCCGAGCCGCAGGAGCCCCTCGCCGCAAGTCACCAGACTCTCGCGGTCATTGAGGCGGCAGACCCCTGAGTTTCCCAAGGTGGCGTGGTTTTCCGGGATGAGAACGCGCTCGGTGGCGCGGATCACACGCAGAGTTTCGGGATGGACCTGCCCGATGAAGAGGGGCGCGCGATGCCTGAAGACGTGGTCGTTGTCCGCCCCCTTGCGGGTGTAGACCAGAAACAGTCCACCCCCGACCGTGATCCAGTGCTGTTGCGTGTTGTAGCTGCCCAGCACGCTCCCGTCGTCGAACTTCCATTCGCGGATGGGCTCGAAATCGACTCCGTCCTTGCCCCTCGTCACGAAGGCGGAGTGGTCGGCCCGCAGAGTCAGGAAGTACCGTCCGTCGAATACGGTCAGCGATGGTTCGTAAAGACCTCGGCCCTGCGGGATGCTCAACTCCGAACCATGCTCCTTGTAGGTCAGAGTGTCGCCGTCGAGTCCACATCGAACCACCACGCTGGTGTAGTTGCGACGCTCCGTGCCTCGCTGATAGCGCACGGGGAGGAGGATGTCGCCGCTCGGCAAATCGACGCGCTGATTGTTTCCGGCATTCGCAGCCACGATGGCTTTCCCCGAGTGATCGTTCTCTGGCATGGCCAAGAACTTCATCGGCCCCCACTTGCCGCTCTTCGGGTTCATGACCGCATACGAAACCTTCTCTCGAGTGAAAATCTCACGCTTCCCGCCCTCGAAGTTGAAGGTCTTTCCGGTCGTGAGAACCACCCCTGACTTCGCGTGCCAAGTCGGCCACAGATCACCGATCGCCACCTCGAAGCCGTCGTCTTGCTCGGCGCGTTTCAACGAAGGAATGATCGTCGGCTCGCTCCAGCTCTTTCCTCCATCCCGGCTCACCGTCTGATAGATATCGTGAAAGTCGTGCGAGACCTTCTTTCCGGTCTCCGACATGGTCGTGACCCACAGCGGCTGCTCGCCGGGAACTTGCGCGGTGCGGGCCTGCCACCAATCCCACCGGTCGGTCCCCACGATGGGAGTGAGCCTCTCCACCCGCAGGTTCACCTTCCTGACCGGTAAGACTCCTTGCGCGCACATCAGAGTCGACCACGGCTTGTGATCCACCGCCGGCTTCTCCGGTCGCGTCTTGCGCAGGACCTGCTCGGTGAAGGGCATCGGCATCTTTCTGCGGTGGTGATAGTGGCGGTAGGCGATCTCGAAAACCGGCACCCCCCAGCCGCGCCCCACCTCGGAAATCTCGTGATGATCGTATCGCCCGCCGACGCTCACGAACCGCTCGAAAGGAACCTCGTGTCCCAGCCCGTACTTGGCACAGTACTCGAAGGCGGCGGCCAGCCGGTTCCCGGCCGTCCCGTAGAGATCGAGACCTTGGTTGCGGGCGATCTCCGCGGCGGAAGCAAGAAAACCGAGGCCCATCAGAGTGTGATGCTGATCACGCCCACTCTCCTGGCACTGGCCCGACGGCTTGATGTATTTGATCAGACAGCCGTTTCCCTCACCGGCGAGAAAGTAATCGACCCCACGCTTGTAGATCGAGTGGTCGTCGAGGAAGACGCCCATCGCCATCACGGTCTGAATCATGGAGGCGTCCCAATTGCCGTTGGCGGTCGGATAAAAGTTCTCGATCACCGGATACAGAACCTCGCGCAACATCTTGTCGAAGCGCTCCCGGTCCTCCGCGCTCCAGCCGGCATCGCTGTGCACGATCAGTTCCGCCGCATTGACGAAGTGGATTCCGGTGATCCCGACCAGGAGACGCGCGTCGTGACCACTGATCGACTTCAGGGTACGGGCGTAATCGTTCAGAATCTCGATGGCCTTGTCGGCGTGAGCCTTCTTCCCGCTGATCCCCCACCGCAAGGCGTGCGTGTAAGCCGCTGCGGAGTCGTCCATCATCTCCCCCATCCCCACGCTTTGCTTACCGCGCCTGCCGCGAATCACATCCGCATGAGCCCGGGGCTCGTGATCCAAGGACGCCCAACGATGGGAGACGAGCTCGCGCCATGCCGAGAGCCATGGCTCTTCCTCCGACGCCACCTTCCCGCGAACAAGCTCGAGCTCCGACTTGCTGTGCAGAATCCCAGGGTGCGTGAAGGGAACCGGTGGCTCCGGCGCCGCGAGCAAAGGCGATCCGAATACCCAAGCAGTCAACAGAATGGGAAAACTCGACCTGCTCATTTTCTCTCTACCAACCATTCGGACAGCGTTGATCGAAAATAGAATCTACATTCTGCGTGCGCAAAAAAATGAGGCAAGACTTCGATCCTTCGAAACGACGACCACAACGAGGGGGTTGATCGCGAGCCTCACTTCGCGCAGAGCCCCTCCCTCCCCGTCGCAGCGATGAGCGGCGAGACAAGCCGGGCCAGATCCTCGTCGCCCCAGTCGTACTGGTCGCCCGTCGACCAGCCCCGGATTCCGACGCCGAGGTAGCCAGCGAGTCGAATTCTTCCCTCCGCGCCATGTCCAAGGAGAAGCTGAATCTGGCGATCATCGGCTGCAGCGGCCGCGGCGGCGCGATCGGCAGCGAGGCCATCCGAACGGGTCTCGCCAACGTCGTTGCCCTCTGCGATGTCAATCCTTCACGCACCGCGCGATTCAAGAGCAAGCACCCGGACGCCAAGGTCTACGACGACTTCCGGAAGATGTTCGATGAGATGGGCGACAAGATCGACGCGTGCACCGTCGGGACGCCCGACCACACGCACTTCCCGATCACGATGCGCGCGCTCGCGCAAGGAATCGCCGCGTACGTCGAGAAGCCGCTCGCGCACACCTTCGAAGAGTGCGAGCTCCTGATCGCTGCCGAGAAGAAGCACAAGGGCATCTGCCAGATGGGCAACCAGGGACACTCGTCTTCGCAGCGAATGCAGTTCAAGACGTGGGTCGAGAAGGGAATCATCAAGAACGTCCGTCGCGTCGACGCGTGCATGAACAAGGGACGCCGCTGGCACCCTTGGGGCAACGTGAAGGGCTATCCCGCGGCTGAGCCGATGCCCGCCGGCATGAACTGGGACGTTTGGACCGGCACGGCCCCGCTGCGCGACTACAGCAAGCGTCTCGACGGCGGCAACTGGCGAGGCTGGTACGATTACGGAAACGGCGCCTTCGGCGACTGGGGCCCCCACACGCTGGACACGATCCATCGCTTCCTGAACCTGGGACTGCCCCACGAGATTCGTGCGGACAAGCTCGAGGGGAAGAACGACTTCATCTACCCGATGGCGACGACCATCGCGTTCGAGTTCGCCGAACGCGGGCCGGACATGCCCGCGATGTCGATCAACTGGTACGACGGCGTCGGTAACAAGCCTCCGAAGCCGAAGGAGCTCGGCAAGAAGAGAAACGTGCCGGGCTGCGGCAAAGTGATCTACAGCGACGACCTGACGTTCCTGGGCGGCACCCACAACGGCAGGCTGAGCATCCTGACGGATACGGTCGGGAAGAAGGACCTACCAGAAATCCCGAAGGGAGACACCCATCACAACCACATGATGAACTTCATGCGCGCTGCGATGGGCAAGGAAGAGTGCAACTCGAAGCTCGCTGTCTCCGGCCCTCTCACGCAGGTATTCATGCTCGGCTGCATCGCACAGCGACTCGGCGGCACGCTCAAGTTCGACGCCGAGAAGGGCGAGATCACGAACAACAAGCGAGCTGATCAGCTCCTCAAGGGCAATCCTCCTAGGAAAGGCTGGGAGGAGTACTACACCCTGTAAGGATCTGGTTCAGAGTTTCGCTCGGCCGCATCGCCTGACCCGCCAGCTCGGCATTCGGGCGGTAGTACCCGCCGATGTCCATCGCTTGCCCTTGGACGCCGTTGAGCTCGCCGACGATCGTATCCTCGTTCGACGCGAGCTCCTCTGCAACCGGCGCGAAGCGTGCGGCGAGCGCAGTGTCATCCGCCTGCTTCGCGAGTGCCTCGGCCCAGAAGCGTGCGACGAAGTAGTGGCTGCCGCGATTGTCGAGCTCCCCGCACTTCCGCGAGGGCGCCTTGTTCTGAAGCAGGTACTGTGTGGTGGCGTCGTCGAGCGTCTGCCCGAGGATGCGCGCCTGGGGATGATCGAAGTGCTCCGCGAGATGCTCGAACGAGGCCGCGAGGGCCAGGAACTCTCCGAGTGAATCCCAACGCAGATGGTTCTCCTTCTCGAATTGCTGCACGTGCTTCGGGGCGGACCCGCCCGCGCCCGTCTCGAAGAGTCCACCACCGTTCATGAGAGGAACGATCGAGAGCATCTTCGCGCTCGTGCCGACCTCGAGGATCGGGAAGAGATCCGTGAGGTAGTCGCGAAGGACGTTTCCGGTGACCGAGATCGTGTCTTCGCCGTTCTTGATGCGCTCGACGGAGAACTTTGTCGCTTCGACCGGCGCAAGGATGTGGAATTCGAGCCCTTCGGTATCATGCTCGCCGAGGTACCTGTTGACCTTCTCGATAAGCTGAGCGTCATGTGCACGCGTGGCGTCGAGCCAGAAGACCGCAGGAGAACCAGTGGCCCGTGCACGTGAGACGGCGAGCTTCACCCAGTCGCGGACCGAGGCGTCCTTCGTCTGACACATGCGCCAGATGTCCCCGGCTTCGACCTGATGCTCCATGAGGGTCGTTCCACTCGCGTCGACGACGCGGACACTGCCGGCGGAATCGACCTCGAACGTCTTGTCGTGCGAGCCGTACTCTTCGGCCTTCTTCGCCATGAGGCCGACGTTGGGGATACTGCCCATCGTCGTGGGATCGAAGGCCCCGTGCTCTTTGCAAAACTCGATGGCCGCCTGATAGACCCCGGCGTACGAACGATCGGGGATCACGGCCTTGGTTGGCTGCAGCTTACCGTCGGCGTTCCACATGCAGCCCGAGTCGCGAATGACGACCGGCATGGACGCGTCGATGATGATGTCGCTAGGAACATGGAGGTTCGTGATGCCGCGATCCGAATCGACCATAGCGAGTCCGGGGCGAGACTCGTAAACCGCTTGGATGTCCGCCTCGATCACCTGCTTCTCCGCATCGGGAAGCGAGCCGATCTTCGAGACGAGGTCCCCGAAGCCGTTGTTCGGATCGACGCCGAGCCGCTCGAGCGTGTCGGCGTGCTTCTCGAAGACGTCCTTGAAGTAGACTCGAACGGTGTGGCCGAAGATGATGGGATCGGAAACCTTCATCATCGTCGCCTTCATGTGGAGGGAGAAGAGAAGACCGCGTGCGCGCGCATCCTCCATCTGCTCCTCGAGAAACGCGACGAGCGCGTTCTTGCTCATGAATGTCGAGTCGATGACTTCGCCGTCGAGGAGCTCGAGTCCATCCTTGAGGACGCTGACGGTGCCGTCGTCGGCCACGTGCTCGATGCGAACCGTCGTTCCACCCGCGCCCGACGCGCCATCAATCGTCACCGACTGCTCGTTCCCGCGAAAGTCGCCGTCCGGCAGGCTCGAGACGTGCGACGGACTGTCGGACTCCCACGCGCCCATTCGATGTGGGTTCGCACGAGCGAACTCCTTGACGGCCTTCGGGGCTCGGCGATCAGAATTTCCCTCGCGGAGCACAGGGTTCACCGCGCTTCCCTTGACGCGATCGTAGCGCGCTTTGATGTCACGTTCCTCGTCGGTCGAGGGCTCTTCGGGGTACTCGGGCAGATCGTAGCCTTGCTCCTGCAGCTCGGCGATGGCGGCCTTGAGCTGGGGCACCGAGGCGCTGATGTTCGGCAGCTTGATGATGTTTGCGCTCGGCGACTGAGTCAGGCGCCCGAGCTCGGCGAGAGCGTCATCTTGGCGCTGCGCGTCCGTCAGTCGTTCCGGAAAATTCGCGACGATTCGACCGGCGAGGGAAATGTCGCGCGTCTCGATGTCGATGCCGGTGCCAGCACTGAAAGCCCGCACGATCGGCAAGAACGAGTACGTCGCGAGGGCCGGGGCTTCGTCGGTATGCGTGTAGATAATCGTCGGATGGTCGGTCATGGAACGGGCTTGGCAGAATCCGGGGACGGAGCGTGTCTGCAGGAACGGTAGAGGGGGTGCGGCTTCGGGCTACACCTCGAAACAAGCCCGACAGTGTAAGTCCACCCGCCCCGCTTGTCCCGGTTCCTTGGCACAAAATCGGCTCTCGAGGGCACCAGAGGAGGAAAAAGCACAGGCCGCACGTCGATCGAGGGCCGTGCCGCTGTATTGACCGGCCGGAATCCGGATGAGACCATCGAGGCTTACCGGGTTTTCTTTCGCAGGCGTGCTCGTCGATTCGAGAAACATCGTGAATCCTGACAGCTATCTCATCCCGCGCAGGTCCGTCCTGAAAGGGGCCGGCGCGTCGCTGGCGCTCCCCCTCCTCGACATCATGTCGCCGGCCGTGAGCTTCGCCGAAACGAAGGCAGCTCCGCTCCG
>CAYZGY010000043.1:10758-12276 GCA_964478085.1 uncultured Planctomycetia bacterium | reverse complement strand
AATCCACACGCCTGGGACATCGCCGGAGGGACGGAATCTCGGTTCGAGCTCTCGAAGATTCTCCAGCCCCTCGCAGGCGCCGAGAAGGACATTCTCGTCTTGGGCAATCTCGACAATCCCGGCAGCGGAAACCACTTCGACGCGCCGGGGACGTTCATGAGCGCGACGAGGCACAAGAGCGGCGAGCGGTACTCCTTCGATCAGAGAATCGCGGATCGAGTCGGAGGTGAAACGCCGATTCGCTCGATGCAATTGACGGCCGACAACGTCTGGAAGCAGCATCCTTGGCTGAACGTATTGTCGTACGACAAGAGTCAGCAACCGATGCGCGGGCTGCACGATCCTCGAGCGGCTTTCGACTTGCTGTTCAAGAGCGTGAACGGCGGTCGTCAAAAAGCGCTGCTGAGCGTCCTCGATGGCGTCAAGGCCGCGTCGAGCTCATTGTCGCGGAGAGCCAGCTCACACGACAGGAAAGTTCTGGAGCACTACTTCGACTCGATCCGAGACGTCGAGAGGAGCATCCAGCAGGCTCGAAGGAACGGTCGAAAGGAGAATTTGGATCAGAAGATCTCCGACATCGACCCGGGCCTGGCGGTCGGGAACTTAGGAGAGCGAATCAAGGCGATGCTCGACTTGATCACGCTCGCCTTCTGGACCGACTCGACGAGGGTCGCCTCGTGCATGCTCGCGAACACCAACAGCCGCGTGCACTACGACTTCATGGGAGTGAACAAGGAGTTCCACTACGTCTCCCATCACGTCCGCAATCGAAACGTGCTTCCGGCCTACGACAAGATCAACATTTGGCACGTGGGCCGATTGCGATACCTGATCGACAAGATGAAGTCGCTCAGTGACGGAAGCGGAACCCTCTTCGACAACTCGCTGATCCTGTGGGGTTCGGGAATCAAGCACGGGGACTACCACTCTCAGACCGACCTTCCGATCGTCATGGCTGGCGGGGCCGGCGGACGAGTCAAGTCGGGTCGGCACGTGCGATATCCCGAGGCCCGACCTTACGCGAACTTGCTGCTGACCCTGATGAAGATCATGGGGGCCGAGACCGATCGAATCGGCGACTCCACGGGGCAGCTACCAGGCATCAGCGAGGACGCTCAATTCGAACCGACCAACCCGGATGACGGCAGCTGGAAGATCCTTCGGAGTGATGCCAAGACGCTCACGGCGAAGGGCCTCTTGCGAATCAGCATCGATGCCGAGCTCGAGTACAACGTCTTGCGTCTCTCCGACGGCAGCGACCTCGAGATCAGGATCTCGTACGGGAACAACCACAAGAAGCAGCTCGATCGCTGCGTCGGTAAAGTCGTCACCGTGACCGGACAGCACAGAACAATCGACGGGAAGAAGGTGATGGTCGTCCTCGACAAGGTCGATGGCACCAAACATCCCATTCAGATCGAGTGGGACTCCTTCCACTCCTGTAAGGCAGTCGCTCTGCTTAGCTTGGCACTACTTTTCTACTTTTCTTTGATACCCTGGGGGGGGGGGGGGGGGGGG
>CAYZGY010000043.1:1700-10748 GCA_964478085.1 uncultured Planctomycetia bacterium | reverse complement strand
GCCTCGTGCTTCACGGCCCTTCTCCTGGTCGCGATAGCTCCTCGCATCCCGGCTGTCGAGTTCGAATCCGTCGTCGAGGTATTGGAGGATCGCTGTCTTTCCTGCCATGACAGCGTTTCCCGAAAGGGCGGTATCGACCTGACACCGCTCACGCAGCCGAAGAATGCCTCCTGGGGCGAGCACACGGAACTGTGGATCAAGCTCGAGGAGATGGTTCGGCGTGGCGAAATGCCGCCGAAGAAGAAGAGACCGCTCGAGCCCGACGAGAAGAAAGCCATCGAGCATTGGTTTCACCAGTCCTTCGTCTTGCGCGAGGGCAAGCGGCACATCGGGCCGACTCCGCTTCGTCGCCTGACGCGCTACGAGCTCGAGAAAACGCTCGAGGACGTCTTGGCCATCCGGCTCAGGACGCAGTATCGCGATCACATCGTGAATCGCATCGATGTTTCCAGGATCGAGACTCTGGTGCCGTCGGACATCCCCGGAGAGTCAGGTTTCGACAACGACGCGCGTCGAATGGCGAAGCTCAAGCCGCCCTTGAAGGAGCTCGCGAAAGCGGTCAACTACGCGCTCGAAAAGTTCTCTGATGACTCCGCTGCCCAGAAGGCCGTCTTGGGCCGAACCGAGATTCCGTCGGATGCCGGCGCGGCCGAGATCCGCGAACTCCTCTCGAAGTTCGCGGACCGAGCCTACCGGGGGCAACACGAGCGGGCGCAGGCGAACACGAAGATCTTCTTCGAGCGGTACCTGAAACACGTCGAAGCCTCGAAGGACAGTCGAGCGAGCTTCTGGCACGTCTTGAAGATGGTTCTCTTGTCCCCGGAGTTCTTGTACCGCTTCGAGAACAGCAAGAACCTGAATACGCCGTATCCCGTCACCGGCGTGGAGCTCGCCACACGCATCTCCTACTTCCTCTGGTCCACCGCCCCCGACCAAAAGCTCCTGAAGCTCGGCCGATCCGGAGAGCTGTTAGATGACGATGTCCTGAAGTCCCAGATCGCCAGGATGCTAAACTCTCCGAATCGGCTCTCTCTTTCCGAGAGCTTCGCCGCGCAATGGCTCGGCTTCGACGAGTTGCTTTCGAACGGCGAGCTCTTGAAGAGTGAACGGTGGAACCGCGAGAGCTACGACGAGCTCCTCTTCTTCTTCGACGAGATCCTCAAGTCCGACAGGAGCTTTTTGGACTTGGTGCAAAGTGATTGGATCTACAAGCGATCGTCCGCTCTCCGTAAGAAGCGGCACGGTTACGAGCCGATCGATTCCGAGACCGTGGTGAGTCGATACGCCGACGTTTTGTCCGATCGGCAAAGCAAGAGCAAGAATCGACGCAAGCGCTACGACCCACCCGTCCTGGTCAAGACGAGATCGGACCACGAGGGTGGAATCATCACGAGCCCCGCGATCATGCGACTGACCGCTTCGAAGGATCGCACCAGCCCGATCCGACGAGGTGTTTGGGTCTTGAGCACCATCATCGGAAGGAACCTGGAAGCACCGCCGAACGTTCCGCCCCTGGTCGACGCTCGCTCGGAGCTGAAGCTCGTCGAGCGCCCCTCCGTCGCGCAGCTGCTTCAGCAGCACACCTCGAAGCCCGAATGCGTGTCTTGTCACAAAGCGATCGACCCGCTCGGCCTCGGTCTCGAGAACTTCTCACCGACCGGTACGTGGCGAAAGCGATACCCGGACAAGGCTCCGGTCGTGTCCGCTGGCGTGATGCCTGACGGCAAACCATTCAAAAGCCCGCGGGAGATGAAGATTCTGCTCCTGGAATCGTATCGAGACGATATCGCACGCAACTTCGTGCAAAAGATGCTCTCCTACGCCTTGGGTCGGCGAATCGAACCGTACGACAGGGTCTCGCTCGATCAAATTCTCACGAGAGTGCGAGCAAGCGGATACAAGATGACCAAGGTGATCGAGGAGATCGTCTTGTCGGAACAGTTCCGCTCGAGACAGGATCCGTGATGGGAATTCTGCAGCTGAGCTCTGCACGGACAGCTCTATTCGCCCTCACGCCGAAACTCGAACGTTCTGCCGGCGCCCCCTTCGCGAAGCCGATATTCGCAGTCATGGCACCATCTTTCGAAAGCTCGTACACGCCGAGCATCGCCCCCCTTCGGCGGGCTCCAACGCTCCTCGGTCGATGACGTGCGCTTCTTTCCTGACCAGACGCCCGACAGCCACGCGACCTCGGCGATCGTGGCCTTGGCCGGCTCCGGAAGGGGGATGTCCTCCGGATGGCGGTAGAGCGCCATCTGCTTTCTGCTCTTGTTGGAAAAGACGTAGACCGGCATTCCTACGTCCGTAGGACGAAAGACTCTCTTGATCACGAGCACCTTCTCGTTGTCGGAAAGTCGCACCCTCTCCAGTGTGTACTCGAGCCAGCCGTCCTTCTTTTTCCACTCACCGAAATAGCGGGTGATGTGACCTTCGTGCTCTTTCTTCTCGATGACCGACCCGTCGAGCGTGATGCGCTCATCGCCTCGCGGGCGCGCGTAAATGACGGCGTCCTTCTCGACGCGCAGCACAATCCTCATGCTCATCGGGGGGCCCTGCTTCTCGACGGCAGGTCACTCCAATTCCTTCAGAACCGAAACACGCTGATCGTTGCGAGAAGTGCGCGCGCTGTTGCCGGTCGAGTGCGTAAGTACATGGCGAAGTCGCCTTTCGATTTGCAATTCCCTTGGACGTGCTATTCTCATCGTCCTGCCACATCTGACATTCGCCAGGACGATTGTCTTGTAAAAATGCGACACGGAGAACGAGCATGCTCCAGAGAGAGCCGTCAACGTCGTCAGATTCAACGCGCTCGGATGCTTCTGGCCGAAAGAAAACTCTGACTCGCCGCGAGGCGATGGTCGCAGGAGCCGGCGCGGCGCCTCTCTTGGCGGCCGCCATGCAAAAAATCAACGCTGAGGAACCCCGGAACAAGGCCCTCGGGCCTCTCCTCGGACACGTCGATCACGAGACGGCGATGATCTGGTATCGCCCTTCCTCGCCCGGCGAATACACCGCGAACATCACGAATCGCAAGACGGGAGAATTCCGTTCGAAGCCGGCCACCTCGACGGGCACTCGAGATCTTTGCATGACCTGGCGATTCGATGATCTGAAGGCCGACAGCGAGTACACCTACGAGATCACCCACCGAAACCGACGGGTTGCCGGTGCAGCTCTCCAGCGCCTACGCACTGCGCCCCCGCCGGACCGGCCCGCTCGAACCGTGCTTGCCATGGGATCCTGCGCTTCGAGCACCGAGTTCTTCGATGTGTGGTCTCGAATTGCGAAGCAGGACATCGACGCGCTGTTGCTTCTCGGGGACACGCCCTACATCGACAGCACGGACTTGAAGGTCAATCGAGCACGGCACCGGGAGTTCCTGTCGATCCCGACACTCGCGAAGATCGGGGTCAACACGCCGATCTGGGGAACTTGGGATGATCACGATTTCGGCGGCAACGACACCGACGGAAAGATCGCGAACAAGTCCGTTCTGCGTCGAGTCTTCACGGAGTACCGAGCTCAGACACGGTTCGGAGACGGCGCGCACGGCGTCTACACGAAGTTTCGTCGCGGCCCTGTCGAGGTGTTCATGATCGATCCTCGATATTTCTCACAAACCGAGCCCAGCCCCGCCGACCCCGCGAAACCGACATGCCTCGGAAAGACGCAATGGCGGTGGCTGCTCGATGGATTGAAGAGCTCGAAAGCCCCGTTCAAGCTGCTCGTCACAGGAATGATCTGGGACGACAAGAAGAACGGTGAAAAGGACGACTGGGAGACTTACTCGCACGAACGCGAGGCGATCTTCGACTTCATCGGAAAGAACAAGATCGGTGGTGTCGTGCTCATCGGCGGAGACATTCACGTTTCACGTCACCTCCAGTATCCGATGAAAGAGCGCATCGGATACGACCTGCACCAGTTCATCATCAGCCCGCTTCACGACCGCGTCATTCCGTCGCTCAACGTCCCCCACCCGCACCTCCAGTGGGGTGAGCCACTCAAGAACATGTTCCTGACCGTAGCCGTGGATTCGACGGGAGACCGACCGGAACTCGAGGCGAAGTGGATCGACCGAACCGGCAAGGTACACCGGCGCGTGCGCATCGAGATTCCCGCGTGATTGAAGAATGAGTATCCAGATCCGGTTCGCCCGAGCTCTTCGAGTCGGGAAAATCGGAGCCGTGGAAGATTGTCTTCCGGGCACGTGCACAGCAACCAAGCGAACGCGGTGAGATGCTCAGCGTCGTTCGTATCACGGACCGCCGACTCGAAGTCTCGAATCGCTTCCGCGTATTCGCGTCGGCTTTGGTGGAGAAGGGCTCGGTAGTAGAAACCGGAAGCCTCGACCGGGTCCAGCCCCAATCCCCTTCACCGAGAAAGTGAGCCGCCAGGTCCCCCACACCGAATCCGTAAATCTCTCTCGTCGCGCTGTCGCCGCAATCCAGCGGGTCGGCAGCCTTCAGTAGCTTCAAGAACTCTTCTCGTCCTCTCGACAGGAGATCGCGCGTCAAGACTTTTATCCAGCACGTAGCTCAACTCCATGCCGTCGTCCGCACGTTGAAAGCTCTGGCCGAGCCAAAAGCAACGAAGTCCGTTCTCGGTCCAGTACTCCTCGTGTCGAGCGAGCTCCTCCTGGTTCATGGTAAAGTTCGAGTAACCGAGAATCGCCTCCTCCGTGAGTTGAGTGATTCCCTCCTCGAGCCACAAGGGCAGAGGGCAATCGGAAAGTCCGGCATGAGTGAGCTCGGAGGAGCGCACTCGGCTCGCGATCCTCGAGAACGATCAGAAGAAGGGCGAATTCGTTCTGCACGATGCGCTCGCGATTCTCAGAAGGAGCATCTTCTCGATCGCGGTCGACGACTTGGACGCTGACGGAGATCAGGACATCGTCGTCGGGCAAGGAGGAGGAAACGCCGAGGAGTTCCTCTCGGTCTTCACCCAACAAGGTGATCTGAGCTTTTCGCTGCGCGAAAGACAAATGGTTCGCGCGCGCTCGGTGATCTCGACGGAGGCTCAGATGTCGACGTCGTCGCGGTTCCCGGAGTCACCAGAGTCGGCATGCGTCTCTTCGTGCAAGAGCCGGCTTCGCTGAGCCCCGATTGCGCTGGTGACGGAGTGCCCGACGGATGCCGGCGTGGCGGTGTCGCGAGCGAATGGACGCCGCAACGGTTTTCGGAGCAGAGAGAACGAGTGCCAACATGGCATCGCCCCGATGGGCGCGGGCGCTGCGGCCGACGGAGGGATTCCGAACGAGCGTCACTGGAACTTCATCCTCTATCGCAACCAAGGTTCCTTTCGACCGACACGCGTCGGTGCGACCGTCATCGTGCGTGCGGCGGAGTTCCGACGAGGCGACGGCAACAGCGACGGCAAGGTCGACCTCCAAGACGCGATCCGCTCGCTCGAGCACATCTTCCTCGGAGCCGGCCCACCGGAGTGTCTCGACGCCGCGGACACGAACCGCTCGCATCCGCCCCACTGGATCACCGTCGACCCTCTCAACCCGATGGCTCAGGTCGACCGCACGTGGAGAGTCATCTTCGCAGCTCTCGCGTTCTTCACCTTGACCTCCCCGACAGCCAGTCGTGCTGCGTTGGCGCTCAAGAGAGCGTTGATCGGCTTTTCAGACGGGGAATTCTCGAGACATCGCGAGTACGATGCATCGTAGATCTGCGCCGCCTCGAGTCGGAAGATGGCTGACCGACCTTGTTGCCCTCAACGGGACGAACGATGAACCCCCCTCAAACCCGCCGACGTTCCTTCCTTGGTAACCTGGCCGGTTCTGCAGGCGGCATCGCGCTCGCTCGGTTGATGGCTCGTGATGGTCTGCTCGCTGCAGAGGAGAAGGAAACATCGCCGATTCGTCCCGTGATCGATCCATCGCGACCATATGCCCCACGTCCGCCCCATCGTCCGGCGCAGGCAGACCAGGTGCTGATCATCTTTTGCGCCGGAGCGGTCAGTCATCTCGATACCTGGGATTACAAGCCGGAGCTCTACAGGCATCACGGCAAGACTCCGCCCAACGCTCCGAAGGTGACGTTCGAAGGACCGATCGGCAAGATGGCGCAGCCGTTCTGGACGTTTCGACCGCGAGGTCAGAGCGGCAAGATGATCTCCGATCTCGTTCCCCATCTCGCGGAGATGGCCGATGACATGTGCTTCATTCATTCGCTGACCGCGAAGAACAGCGCTCACACCCAAGCGGAGAATTTTCTCTCGACCGGTTTCACGTTCGAAGGTTTTCCGAGCTTAGGAGCCTGGACGACTTACGCCCTGGGTACGCTGAATGAAGACCTGCCCGCGTTCGTCGCCATCGCTGATCCGCGCGGGCGTTCGCAGGCCGGTCCCAACAACTGGGGAAACGGGTTTCTCCCGGCGGCGTTTCAGGGAACGGCGTTCAGCGCCGATGAACCTCCGAAGAATCTGCACGCCACGGCTCGCGCGAGCGCGAACCAGGCCACGGTCGATCTCCTATCCGAGCTGAATGATCGCCATCGCGAGGAGTATCCCGGCGACACCGACCTGGCCGCACGCATCAGCAGTTACGAGCTGGCGGGCCGGATGCAGACTTCGATTCCTGATCTGATGGATCTGTCCGGTGAGCGTCCCGCCACGCTGGAGGAGTACGGCGCGACCTCGAGCAACCGAATCAAGGCAGCCTACGCCCGCAACTGCCTGATGGCGCGGCGACTGCTACAGAAAGGCGTTCGGGTGGTGCAGCTCTTCAACGGCGCCTACGCCAGTGGCGGCCAAAAGAACTGGGACAGCCACAGCCAGATTTTCAAGAGCCACGGAAGACACGCAGAGATTCTCGATCAACCGACCGCGGCGCTGCTGCGTGATCTCAAGCAGCGCGGACAGCTCGATCGTACGCTTGTCGTCTGGTGCACGGAATTCGGCCGACTTCCGTTCATGCAGGCCAATGGAACGGGTCGCGATCACAACATTGACGGCTTCACCTGCTGGCTGATGGGCGCCGGCGTCCGGCGCGGCTTCAGCTATGGCAACACCGATGAGCTCGGCTGGCATGCCGTGGAGAACAGAGCCACGCACTATGACTTCAACGCCACCATTCTGCATCTCCTGGGTCTCGATCACGAACGGCTGACCTATTACTACAACGGCAATGAACGCCGCCTGACCGACGTGCACGGGCACGTGATCAAGGAGATGCTGTCATGAGATGGTCGGCTGTATTCGTCATCGGCGTCGCCCTTACGCCCGGCGCTTCGTATTGCACGGAGCCCGATTCGTTCAAGAAAGACGTGCTGCCCATTCTCGAAGCGCACTGCTTCAAGTGTCACGGAACGGAGAAACAAGAATCTGACCTTCGTCTGGATTCCCGCGCCGGCATGCTGAGCGGGGGAGAATTCGGCCCGGCCATCGTCCCAGGAGATGCGGAGAAGAGCTTTCTCCTCGAGGTGGTCACCACGGATGACACCGACATTCGAATGCCACCGAAAGGGAAACGGCTGTCTCCGAAAGAGGTCGCGATTCTCACCGACTGGATCGCCAAGGGCGCGACTTGGCCCGGACAGATGGAGACCGTCGCCGGCCAGCGCGACCGAACCAGCGATCACTGGTCGTTCCAACCGCTCAGCACAGAGTTCTCCCACGACTCCATCGACGGGTTCGTCCACTCCAGACTGGAAGAGACGGGACTCCGCCCTTCGCCCGAGGCGAATCGCCGCGCACTCATCCGACGCGTCACGCTCGACCTCACCGGCCTTCCGCCGACCCCGGAAGAGGTCGATGCATTCCTCGCCGACAAGTCGGAAACCGCCTGGCAGACGATCGTCGACCGGCTCTTGGAATCTCCAGCCTACGGCGACCGCTGGGCCCAACACTGGCTGGATGTGATCCGCTACGCCGACAGTCGAGGCTACGAGTTCAACTCGCTGCGGGGCGATACCTGGCCCTACCGCGACTGGGTGATCGCGGCCTTCAACGAGGACCTGCCCTGGGACGAGTTCCTGTTCCAGCAGATTGCCGGAGACACCGTCGGTGTCGATCCGGCGACAGGATTCCTCGTCACCGCTCCGTTACCGACGCCGCCTGAAGTCGGGAGGGAAGAAGCCCAGATTCGCCAGGCTCGATTCAACGCGCTGGACGAAATCGTGAAAAACGTCGGCGCATCCATGTTAGGCCTGACCGTCGGCTGTGCCCGCTGTCACGCGCACAAGTTCGATCCGATTTCGGCGCGTGATTACTACCGCGTGGTGTCGGTCTTCAGCGGTGTCCAGTTCGGCAAAAGAACGTGGCGCGCCAAAGATGCCGAGCGCAGGAAGATCGTGGCGGCGCTCGATGCGCAACTCGCAGAAATCGAAGCCGAATTGAAGACGCTTCCGGCCGCGCGCACGGTCGAGAGAGGACGCTACACCGATTTCTTCAACGCAGTCGACGCGCGCTGGGTGCGGATCCGTATCGACAAGACCGACGCCACGAACGAAGGACCTGCCTTTGACGAGATCGAGGTATTCTCCGCCGGCGAGGACGTCAACGTCGCACTCGCCGGCCGCGGAGCCACCGCCGGGTCCTCCGGCGCGGCGAAGCACTTGGGCTGCCGGGACGACATGCTCAACGACGGTGAGTTCGGCAAGAAATCCGTCTGGATCGCCGATCGGGTGCCGCCCGCTTGGGTGCAAATCGAGCTTCCCCAGCCCACGCGGATCGACCGGCTCACCTGGAGTCGCGACCGCGATCTCGCGGTATCGGATTCTGCCAGACACGCCATACGGCTGACCTCGGCCTGGCGCATCGAGGTCGCTGCGACGGAAGGGAAATGGCAAGCCGTCGTTCCGCGCTACCGAGGAGGCCGCCCCACCGAAGCCCAAGAGCGACGTCGAGGGGAGCTCGAGATCCGGCGCGATCGACTCTACCGAGAGCTCAACGCGGTGAGCGCTGCCCCGCAGGTCTTCGCGGGTCGCTTCGTCAAGCCCGAGCCTATCCACCTCTTGATGCGCGGCAACCCGAGTCAACCTCGCTACCGCGTCGGTCCCGGCGCTTTGCAGATCCTCGAAGGCTTCGAGCTGACTCCCG
>CAYZGY010000043.1:0-1690 GCA_964478085.1 uncultured Planctomycetia bacterium | reverse complement strand
TCGGAAAGCGAACGCCGCGCTGCCTTCGCGAAATGGCTGACGGACGAAGCCGCTCACTTGACCGCTCGCGTCGCCGTCAATCGCATCTGGCAGCATCACTTCGGCGCGGGCCTGGTCGATACGCCGAACGACTTCGGCAGCATGGGGAGTCGTCCGACTCATCCAAAACTACTCGATTGGCTCGCCAAGGAGTTCATCGCCAGCGGCTGGAAAGTGAAGTCACTTCAACGCCGCATCCTCGCCAGCGCCACCTACCGGCAAAGCTCCTCTTCCCGCGGTCGATCAGAAGCCATCCGTGCGGACGCCGACACGCGCCTGCTTTGGCGTTTCCCACCGAGACGACTCGACGCTGAAACCATCCGCGATTCGATGCTCAGCATCTCCGGGAGCCTCGATCCGAAACGCGGCGGGGCAGGCGTCAATATATTCACCCGCCAAGGCGCATTCGACCAATGGAAGCCGCTCGCGAATTCACCGAGCGGATCGAATCGCCGCATGATCTACCTCACTCGGATTCGGGGCGTCGACGATGGCATGTTCAAGACCTTCGACTTTCCTGAGTGTGGCCAGGTCAAAGACAAGCGCAGCGAATCAACCACACCGTTACAGGCGCTCAACCTCCTGAACGGCCCCTTCAGCCTCGAGCAATCCACAGCTCTGGCCAAACGAATCGAGGACGAGGCCGGAGAGGGTCTCAGCGCGCGGGTGACGAGAGCGTTCGAACGGATTCTCGGTCGCAGACCGAAGACTGACGAATCGGAGCTCTGTCAAGCAACCGCGCAGGCCGAGGGACTGGAGACGGTGTGTCGGGCCTTGTTCAACTCGAACGAGTTCTTGTTCTTCCCGTAAGAACCACCGTCAGTCGCGCGCCTCCGGTACAGTCCACTGATCAGCCAGGCTCGTGAGCGGGAACGCGAACAGGAGGACCAGCCAGGAATATCCGAGCCTCATAGACGCACCGTTTTCGAATTCCCCTTTCAACCCAGAGCTCGACCCTACCAGCCTCCAAAAACGAGCTCGAGCGTAGCGCCGACCTTCAGCAGCAGAATCGCCCTCAGCATCCGGTTCATGCGCACCGTTGAGCCGCCCCGGCATGAAAACTCACGTGAAGACGCACGGGCCGGACTGATTCTTAGGAGAATTCGCGATTCGAAGCACTTCACCGCTTACTTCGGCGATTCTTGCTTCGCGAGCAAGTAGGCGAGCAGATCGACGATCTCGTCCTCGTTGAAGTAATTGAGCAATCCACTGGGCATGGCGGACACGAGTGACGCCGTGCGTCGAATCACGTCGGCCTTGGCGATCTTGATGATCTTCCTCGGATTCAGCGGGTCGGTGACGAGCTCCAAATCCGGCGCGCGATCGTCACCGGGAACAACGCGGCCCGTCACGACGCGTCCGCTCGCGAGAATCAGAGTTTCAGCAGCAAATTTCTCGTCGATCACTCGCGAGGGCTCGATGACCGACGTCAGAATTTCGCGAGGTGAAGATCGACCCTCGAGCGACGTGAGATCGGGACCGTTCAATCCTCCGGCTCCGTCCGCTCCGTGGCAGACGACGCAACGTGCCGTCGCGAAGATCGTTTTTCCGCGAACCGGGTCGCCCTTTGATTTCGACTTCGCCCACGCAGCGGCGGCTTCATCGACCGTCCACTTCCTGATGAACTTGGTCCTGGCAAGCGGCCGGTCTC